>JACQEL010001009.1 GCA_016200595.1 Deltaproteobacteria bacterium | reverse complement strand
TGATAATAGGCAATAGTCGGCTAAGGCATCGACACAAATTTCCTAAATCGCACCACAAAATATCTATATACTACCTCGACTGCTTGTACATCTTCCGCCGGGTGATAAATCACCCGGCTACCATCAAGCGCCCCCTCCGGGGGCTTGAGCCAGCTTGAGCTGGCGTGATGAGAGTAGCCCGACCATTCATGGTCGGGCGTAGCATTGAACGTCACAGCCCGTGGGGCTCCGTGCCAATGTCGTGTGGTTCGATTTAGCACTCACTTCTATAACCCTCACCCCGCCCCTCTCCCAATACTATTCGGCTCGATTTTTGCCGGAGGCGGTCCCACTCCTCCGTCCGGCCTTAAAAGACCGGCCTACCATCATGAGCCACTCCGCGGCACTCGCCAACACGGCGTGTTGGCCTGAGGGTAGCCGGGGGTTTCAACCCCCGGCGGTGAGACCGGCGGAGTGTTGCCCGAGGTGCAGTATTTGTGCCGAGTAGTATTGACCCTCTCCCTAAAAGGGCGCGGGAGAAAATTTTTTCGCGCGCCCCCCTTCGACAAGCACAGGGGGAACGGGTACAGACGGAACGTGCCTCGTCGCCACGGAATGTGACATGAAAAAAAACACACCAGGATCAACTTCTGACGCTGCAAACGAGTTCGTTCCCTACATCCGCCCTGAACAGACAATTCCTGAATTTACCCTTCAGGCGGTCGTGCTAGGCGCCGTACTCTCGCTCACCTTCGGCATGGTCAACGCCTATCTCGGGCTGAAAGTCGGGCTGACGGTCTCCGCTTCTATCCCCTCCGCAGTCATTTCCATGACTGTCCTCAAAGGCATCCTGCGACGCGGCACAATCTTGGAAAACAACATCGTCCACACTATTGCTTCTAGTGGTGAGTCTCTAGCGGCTGGGGTGATCTTCACCGTGCCGGCGCTGATTTTTCTCGGTCTGGCCCCGAGTGGATTTCTCATTTTTCTGTTGGGAGCAACCGGCGGTTTACTCGGTATTCTGATGATGATCCCCCTGCGTCACAACTTGACGATTCGTGAACATGCCATCTTGCCCTTCCCTGAAGGGACGGCCTGCGCCAAAGTGCTGATCGCGGGCGATACCGGCGGAGCTAATGCGCGGCCGGTCTTCATCGGTATCGGCTTGGGGGCCGCCTATCAATTTGTCATGAAAGGGCTGCATCTCTGGCAGGACACCGTATTCTGGAGTTTTGCCCGGCTGCATAAGGCGTCTATCGGCTTTGAACTCACGCCTATTTTTCTCGGGGTTGGGTACTTAATCGGGCCGCGCATCGCCAGTCTTATGCTGCTGGGCGGAATGCTGGGCTGGTCGGTATTGATTCCGGTCTTCGACTTACTGGCTGGAAGTTCACTTGGGCAACTCTTCGGACTGGGCGATGCCGTGCACCAACTCTCCGCCTTTGAGATCTGGCGGAGTGACGTCCGCTACGTTGGTGCGGGCGCCGTAGCCACTGGTGGTATGGTCTCCTTGATACGGGCGCTGCCGGCCATGCGCCAGTCTCTAGAGGTTGCCCTCACAGGCTTGCGGACCCGGAATGCCGACCAGCAGGACGTAATCCGCACCGAGCAAGATCTGTCTCCCACCGTAGTTGTCGGTGGTACCGTAGCACTAGGGCTTGCCCTGTGGCTTATTCCCACTTTCCACCTTGGACTCCTCGAAGCCTTGTTAGCCGTAGGCTTTGCCTTTGTCTTCGTAGTGGTATCGTCGCGCATGGTCGGTTTGATCGGTACGACTTCACAGCCGGTGTCTGGCATGACGATTTCCGCCCTCTTAGCCACTAGCTTGATCCTGGCGGCGCTTGGCCGGACTGGACCTGAGGGCATGGGAGCGGCGATTACCTGCGGTGCGATCGTCTGTATCGCCATCGCGCTCTCAGGTGATATGAGCCAGGATCTCAAAACCGGCGCCTTACTCGGGGCGACCCCGCGCTACTTGCAACTGGGTGAGATGTTAGGCACTGGCATAGCCGCATTACGCGCGGGCTGGGTACTCTTTTTGCTCCATCAAGCCTACACACTGGGATCAGAAGCACTTCCAGCTCCACAGGCTAAGTTGATGGCAACCTTAGTACAAGGAGTGATGCACGGGGAGCTGCCTTGGGCGTTGATGTTGTTAGGGGGCGGGCTGGCATTGGTCATAGAGGCAATGGGAGTTCCAAGCCTAGCCTTCGCCATCGGTCTGTATCTGCCAGTTACTACATCCGCGTCCTTGATCCTTGGTGGTCTCGTATCGGGCTGGGTGAAGAGACAAACGCCGAATCCAGATCTCTACCAGCAACAACACGAGCGGGCCACGCTCTTTGCCTCCGGTCTCATCGCCGGTGACGCGCTCATGGGCATTGGCATCGCTGGGCTCGTAGTCAGCGGCCTCGACCGCGGTCTGGCGCTGCGGCCAGAGGCGACTGGACCCTTAGAATATGCTTTCACGATTATTCCGTTTGCCGCTCTCACCTGGGGGTTGCTGCGGATGGCGAGGTCTTTGCGAGAGGTGAGTAAATAGAGTCCGACAGCACTCTATTCTCAGGCAATGGTTGATAGTTCCTCTTCCTTACTCCTTGTTTCAGACCAACTCTTCGAGCAGTGCTTTTGCCTCTTGCAAATCCTGGGTGTCAAAGCCTTCAGTGAACCAGCCGTAGATCTCCGCTAACATCTCATGAGCTTCTTTCTGCCTGCCTTGGATCTGCCACAGCCGGCTCAGGCTCATAACCGCCCGCAACTCCAGCGACTTTGCTTGTTGGTGTCGAGCAATCTCGATGGCCTTGAGAAAACACGCTTCGGCTTCGGATTGGGGGCTGGGGGTTAGGTGTTGGGTGTTGGGGACCTCGGACTTCGGACTTCGGACTTCGGACTGCCGTGACAATTCGCCTTTTAATCGATACAGCTCCGCCTCGTAGACACGCTCCCTAGTTTTCTCCACTGTGACCAGCGCCTCAGCCAGTACGGTCAGCCCTTTCTCTGCCTGTCCCACTTTCCCATACGCCTCGGCCAGCAGAGTAAAAAAATACGGTTGGTCCAGCTCTGTTCCCGTAGTCGGCAAGGCTGACAGCGCCTGACATATCTGGGCAATGCCTTCTGTCTCCTGCCCCTGAGCGGCCAGCGCCCAGCCTCGTATGAGAATCCCCATTGCTAGCCAGTACGGAAACCCCTGGTCGGTACAGAGGGCAATGAGTGCCTCTGCCTGTTCTTGGGCCGCTTGCCTCTCCTGACGGTATTGGTGAAGCCAGGCAGAAAAGGTCAGTGCAATCGCCAGACTGAGGGGGTGAGATAGTTCCTGGGCGAGAGTGAGCGCTGCGGAAATTCTCTGCAGCGCCTGGTCCGAATAACCCCGATACCATAGGGTCCACGCTAAATAAGCTAAACTCAACACCCCGGGGTCTTGGGGGCTATTAAGGAAGGCATGAGAACGGTGCTGCTGAGGGCTGTAAAAGGTAATCCCCCGTTGCGAGTACTCCTGGGCTGGGACTAGA
>JACQEL010001029.1 GCA_016200595.1 Deltaproteobacteria bacterium | reverse complement strand
GGCAGAGTTCGTCGAGTGGGCCGGGGATTACCAACATTATCTCCAACTCAAAGAGGAGCTAGAGCAGAAGTTGGTGGCGGCGGGATGAGCACTGTCGAAGAGTACTTCGATCCTGTTCGCCAGCTTGTTCAGAACCTTGCAAATGCGCAAACCGAGCGGTACGAGGAGCACCTCCTGTCGGCGACGATAGGGAAGCTCCGTATCCGCCTGCGCTTCTCCGACAATCAACTCTTAGAGATCAGTGAAGCCTTTATCTTTGTTGGTGAGGTCGCCACGCATCCTGATCACAAGCATAGCGGAGAACAGATTCTGGCAAGCTTCTCTCCCTCAATCGAGCGCCTCTTGGCAGAAGTGCACGCCTTGAGAAAGACAGCTTCGTAAGTTGGGCTGAGCCTCGTATGCTCTGCCCAAGCTAGGGTTTGTTGGAGGAGGTGACGCTGTTGCCCGATCGACCAACTTGCTGGGATTATCGTGTAGAGATGTGATAAGAGTTCGAGCATCGAGCACGTGGAGGAAGTGGCCATGTTCATTCACAATGATTGGTATATCGCGGCTTGGGGATCGGAAATTAAAGGGCGACCTTTTGCACGCACGATCCTCAATCAACCTCTGGTCCTCTACCGAGAGCGCAACGGCAAAGTCGCTGCCCTGGAGGATCGCTGTTGCCACCGCGGTACTCCTTTGGCGCACGGCACGGTAGTCAGCGAGGGTCTGCAGTGCGGCTATCACGGGCTCGTCTTCGCTGCGTCGGGCGCGTGCGTGCGGGTGCCGGGTCAGGAGCACATCCCTGCTCAGGCACGGGTCAGGAGCTATCCAGTGGTTGAGCAGGACGAGTTCGTGTGGATCTGGATGGGAGACGCGGCGCAAGCTGATCGGTCTCGGATTATTTCCTATCCCTATCACAACGACTACGTGCACTGGCCGCATAAATGCACCACTCTGCAGGTCAAGTGCGATTACCTGCTGCTGATCGACAACCTCATGGACTTGACCCACTTGGGCTATGTCCACGGACGGACGGTCGGTGGGGCGCCCATGACCCACGTCGCCGCCAAGATGGACATTATCCCGACGCCGACCGGGGTCAAGTTCATCCGTTGGATGCTGAACAGCGTCCCGCCGGCGACGTACGCCAAGGCGGTGGGGTTCAAGGGGCGGGTGGACCGCTGGCAAGAAACCGAGTTCATCGCCCCGAGCAGTGTCCTGCAGTTTACCGGGGCTCTTGAAGCTGGCAGGGGCGCCTACGAGCAAGGCAAGCGTGAGGGTGGGTTCGCGCTGCGCCTCTTTCACGGCATCACGCCCGAGACTGACGAAACCTGCTTCTACTTCTGGTCAGCCGCGAATGGATACCGGCAGGATGACCCGGCGGCCACGGAGCAACTCTTCAATGATATCGCGGTGACTTTCGACGAAGACCGGCTCATCCTCGAAGCACAACACGCCAGACTGCAGGGTTCACCCACTCTGCCGCTCCTTGATATCGATGCGGATGGCGTGCGCATTCAGGCGCGCCGCCACCTCGAGCGCCGCCTGGCCGAGGAGACCGAAATGCCCGCCGCGAAATGAAGGTGACAATAACGAGATGGAACGCAATAAACACACTACGCTCATAGCCGCATTGGCGGCATTAACTGCTATCACCCCCTTGTCGATCGATATGTATTTGCCGGGATTTCCCGCCATTGCCAAAGATTTGCACGCTGAGATCTCGCAAGTCACCTTATCACTCACTAGTTTTTTTATCGGCATTTCCGTCGGCCAATTGTTCATTGGCCCGCTCTCTGACCGGTATGGACGAAAAAAGCCCTTACTGACCGGCTTGGCGTTGTACGTCTTGGCCTCAGGCGGGTGTATGGTTGCTCGCTCGGTGCAGGCGCTCATTGCCCTGCGCTTGCTGCAAGCGTTAGGCGGTTGTGCCGGCATGGTGATCACCAGGGCGATGGTCCGCGACCTGTTTCCCGTGAGCGAAATCGCCAAGGTTTTTTCTACACTCATGCTGATTATGGGGGTCGCTCCCATTATTGCGCCCACTCTTGGTGGCATCATAACCGTCACACTGGGCTGGAGATATCTTTTTGCCGTGCTGACGGTGCTCTCACTCATATTGCTCACAGCTTCGGCCCGGTTTTTACCTGAAAGCCGCGGGGCAAATACGGCAATGTCCTTGCATCCCAAGCATGTGGTCCAGGGCTATATTGCCGTGTTCCAGGAGCCCAGGTTTTATACGTACGCGCTCGCCGGCGGTTTTGCCTCGGCAGGGATGTTTGCCTACATCTCGGGCTCGCCTTTTGTCTTCATGAAGTTGTTTGGTATCTCGGAAAAGCACTATGGGTGGATTTTTGGCCTTAATGCCCTGGGATTGATCGCGGCCAGTCAGGTCAACCGGCTGTGGCTGAGGACACAGAGCAGCACGCACATTATGGGAATGGCAGGGACGTTACAATTTTTCCTGAGCTCACTCTTAGTAGTTGGTACCTGGCTGCACTTTCTCAATGCTTTTGGCATCTTCATGCTGATCTTCGTCTATGTGATGATGCAAGGCTTTATTTTTCCGAACGCCTCGGCGTTGGCGCTTGAGCCGTTTACCCGCAATGCCGGCAGCGCTTCAGCGTTGCTCGGCAGTTTGCAGATGGTCTCCGGTGCTCTCTCGTCAGCCCTGGTCAGCTATTTTCATAATGGCACTGCCCTGCCAATGATGGGCGTTCTCGCCGTTTGCTCGACGATCAGCTTCACGGCGTTATCGACCGGACGCGCGGTGGTGAAACGGAAACTTGCCAGTGCCATGTCAGATTTTTCTTGAGTGGGAGAAAAAAGACCAAAGGAGGTTGAACTATGCCGGACTGGAAACCGCCGACCCAAGCTGAGGTCGAGAATTACTTTGCCCGTCTCAACAATTGGGGGCGTTGGGGAAACGAGGATCAGCGCGGTGCTCTCAATCTGATCACCCCGGAGAAGCGGGCGGCTGCGGTAGCCCTGGCACGCAAGGGGCGCGTCGTGTCCCTGTCACGGGATCTCACGGCCCAGCCGACGTTGGACTACCACATGCTTCATCCTGTCCGTCGCGGCCGCTCGCAAGCGGCGGTCGACTACGTGGGCCTGATCTATCACGGCGTCACCGTGACCCACATGGATGCGCTCTGTCATGTCGAGTATCAAGGCAAGCTGTATAACGGCCGCAGCTTTGCAGACAGCGTGCGCTTCGGCGGAGCCATCTGGGGCGCGCTGGATGTCTGGTTTGATGGGGTGGTCACCCGTGGTGTACTCCTCGATGTCGCAGCGGGTCGGGAAGAGGGCTACGTCCAGATCGGCAAGCCGGTGATCCCTCCCGAACTAGATGCGGCTGCGGCCCGCGCCGGGGTCAAGGTTGAGCCAGGTGATTTTGTCGTCGTGCGCAGTGGCCGCGAAGCCTATGAAAAAGCTGGGGCCAAGGCTGCCTCCGCAGTGCCCACGCAGGATATAGGCAATCTCGATGCCCGGCCTGGCCTGCACATTGCCTGTCTGGAGTGGCTGCGCGAACACGACGTCTCCGGTATTGCCTGGGATATGCTGGATGAGCGCCCCGTTGGCTATGGCATGGATTTCGGCGTCCATCTAGGGATTCCGCTGCTGGGACTGTGCCTGATTGATAATGTCTATCCCGAACATTTAGTCACTGCCTGTGCCGAAGAAAAGCGCTCCGAGTTTCTCTTCGTCGCCCTGCCGTTGCGCATCGCCGGGAGTACCGGGTCGCCCTGTCAGCCCGTGGCGATCTTCTAGCGCGCGTGGTTCGGGTGAGCCCCCTCAACAGGCAAAGAGCAATACTGTGCGGCACGATGGGTGCCGAAGGCGCGCTGTCCCTCAGGCCGGCCTTGAAAGGCCGGCCTACCTTCACGGGTCGCTCCGCGGCCCCCAGCAGCACGGCGTGCTGGTCCGAGGGTAGCCGGGGGTTTGAACCCCCGGCGCTGAGGCGGGCAGGGGTTCTGAACAAGAGATTCTTCGGCCGGAGTTTATCCTGAGTCCTTCGACGCTG
>JACQEL010001028.1 GCA_016200595.1 Deltaproteobacteria bacterium | reverse complement strand
CTTTGGAGTGCGGGAGCCACGCTCCCGCTTTCAACGGACGAAGCCGCGCTTCGCCCCTCCTGAGCCCCCAGCACGGCTGGGGGCAATAAAAGCGCAAGCACGGCTTGCACACTCCAAAAACGAGGCTTAGCACACAGATTCTGTACATGAGCCAAGATATTAATCCCCCTCAATCGGAATACGCCTAGCCGTCATGCCTTTAGGAGCAGGCATAGAGATCTCCAGCACTCCATCATGATAACGGGCAGTCAGATTGTCGGCGCTCACTCCTTCTGGAAGCGGAAAGCTCCGCTCAAACTGGTTCGGGTGCAGAGGGGAGGAACCTCCGTCCCCCTGTCCTGGAGAGAGAGCTTTGCGTTCGCCTCTAATCACAAGTTGCGTGCCCACGACCAGCACCTCGATGTTGCGAGGGTCAACCCCGGGAAGAGCAATTCTGCAGATCAGTTTGTCCCCCTCCATGGAGATCTCTGCCTGCGGGTCCCAACTGCCCGGTCGTATCCAGCCGGGGAAGAGCCGTTCCCAACCGCTGAGGAAACGGTTGAGCAAAGCATCAATATCCCATTGCGGCCAAGCCGGCTCGCGCACGGGCGGCGGTGTCTGCTCTTCTTTGGGGCTGTCACTGACATGCGCGGAAGCAGTATCTCCTCCCCAGAGAAAAGTGAGTAAGTCCTTGAGATGCGCCCGCCAGCTAGTCCAGTTATGCCCGCCGGCAAGTTCCTGAAAAAAGCAGGGGCAGCCCTTTGCTTCCAGGAGAGGCACGAGCCCTTGGTGCGCCGGACTAAACTGTGGCTCGTATTTGCCCACGTCAAAATAAAAAGAGATCGGCACGCTGAGTTTACGCACCAGAGCCACCATTTTCTCTTGTTCAAGGAAAAAGGCGCTGGACTGACCACCGACCTTAGAAAACAGATGCGGGCGCGACAGGGCTAGGTAAGTAGAGATTAACCCCCCTAAGGAAGCGCCCATCACTCCCCGGGCCTCGCGCTGCGCCAGGGTGCGATAATGCTCATCAATATAGGGGAGGAGTTCGTCCTCGGTGAAGCGACCATAGTCTTCGTTCGCCCAATACTCACGCGCACGATCAACCGGGTCTACCATCACCGCAATCAGCGGCGGAATCTCGCGGCTGCGCAACAGATTGTCCAAAACCGTGGCCAAGCGGGCGCGGGTGAGATACTCACCCCCATCATGCACATAGAGAGTGGGGAAGCGTTGTGCCGAGTCTGCCTCATAGTCAGGCGGCAGGTAGACATACGCCCGGCGGCTGTTATGCAGCACCTTGCTCTTAAAGTTGAATTCCTCGACTCGACCATGAGGAATCGTGGGTACCCACTCAAGCTCCGGTGGTTCCTGAAAATCTCCGACCACGAAGAAAGAGTTCTGTTCGCCGATGCCGTTATCAACTTTATTCGGGCAGAACGGATCCAGCAACCATTTCCCATCGACAATGAACTTATACTCGACTCGCACTGGCCCACGGAACTCCATCGAATGGTAAAAGATCCCCGTCTTTGCCAACGGCGTCAGTGCTATGCCGCGCCGGCCCCACTGGGTGAATTCGCCGGTGAGCACGACCCGTTGTGCCTCGCGATCGTAATAAATGAAATGAACTGTCGTCCCATCGATCATCGGCGTGCCCACCGCCTTGAGGATTTCTAGAAAACGGTCTACTTCTTCCCGCAGCTTGGCTTCGGGTGCTTCCTCCAATCGTCGCTTCCAAGTGGGAAAAGTCGGGGCGGCTTCTTCGCGTTTGGTTTCCATGGTCTTGTACTTTCTGGTGTGCAGTTACCGCGGGGATCGTTCGGCCGAGAGAAATTTCACTTCGCGCCGCAGGCCTTCATCTGTGGTGAATTGCTGGATCACCTCGCGCAAGCGGCCGACGTGGGTATCTTTGCTCTCCAGATTGGTGGGAAAGCCCAAATCAGCGAGATTGCTGGCCGAGACCAGCAATTCACGCATGAAATCCAGCTCCGAGCATTCGAGTTCCCAGGTGATGCGCAAGGCGTCATCCAACGAGGCGCCGCCTTGCGCCTGGCGGTGGTACTCGGCCACGCGGGCAGCTAAGGAGTCCACGACTTCGAGCGGTAACAGAAAGGATTTCGCGCGAAACACTCCCGAGAGCAGCCCCTTGTTGACTGCCCGTAAGAGCGCCGCGTGCCCGCCCTCTTCTAGCGCCATCGCGCTCCACAGCGCTCGCAGTGCTGGGTCTTGACCAAAAGTGGCGGCAAAATTCACATAGATCTCTCCGACTTGCGCCTCGACCCGAGCGTGCGCGTCGAGGATATCGCTGAGTGGAGGCGGTGCCGGCTCGGCAGTTTCCGTCTTTGTTTCTTCAGTGCTCATCTCTTGTCTCCTTATCGGCTTCTTTTCTTTTATTCCCTCTGTGCAAAAGAAGAAAGCAAGAGGGTGTGGCTTACAGTGTCACCTCCCAGGGACCGCCATTGTCCAACAACCAGAATCCACCTTCGCTGAAGGGGTTATACGTTCCCTGGCGACTAAAGTAGACCGCATACAGGGCACGGGTATGGGCCGGACCCCAGATCTGTCCCTGAAAAGTGTGTGGCGCGGGTAAACGGGTCATAAATCGGTACCGTCGGGCCCAAGTACGCTGCTCGTCCAGGCGTGGGGGGTGATCCGGAAGCGAGGGTAAGCACTGATACTTGAGCGGCAGTCCCTGCAAAAACATCGGCACACGATTCACATGGGCCAGGGCATCGAGGCTATAGTAGAGAAACGCCTGCGTACACTCGGCGGATTGATCACTGTGAGTAACGGTCCGCGTGCGTATTGCTTGATTCGTGACCTCGGTACTCCAGCTTCTCCCCCGCTGAATCACTTCGCAGAAGGAGTGCAACAGAAACCTGGGCCCGTCCTCCACCTCCATAGACAACAGGCGGCTGGGAGCCAAAGGCGGACTGACCCACAGCGAGCACGCCCGCAGTCCCGGGCGAGAGGTTGGCTGTGGCATCATGATCGTCGTGTGCCGAGCGCGTCTCCAGCTTGGTTCTTGCTCTAAGCGACTCGTCGTCCAGTGCAGCAAGACCGTCTCGATGCCGTCTTCGGGATCTTGCCATTCTTTACGGAGAAAAAACATATGTTAAGCAATCAGCGGTCAGCGGTCAGCGATCAGCTTTCAGCACAAGAATTATAACGATACAGCGGTTTTCATGTGAGCGAGGAGACAGACCGTTTTCTCAGTCGTAGGCCGGGATAAGGCCGCAGGCCGTTCCCGGCGTGCTCGTCTGTAGCGGTCAGCATTCAGCTTTCAGCTCTCAGCCAAAACAACACGGGACAAGAAACTGTCCACGAAGGCCAATAGGAAGAAGTACAAAATCTAGCATTTGTCTTTGTCTGGCTGACGGCTGACCGCTGATGGCTGATAGGTTTTCCTGTCTGGCTGACTGCTGATAGCTGACTGCTGTCCCTCCCAAAAAATCTCCGGCTTGAGATCAGGGAAAGGCGCATCTTGTCGCTCCATTTCTTCTAGAGCCTGCCAGTCTTCTGCGGCAATCGCTTCGTCAGCCATATAGCGTTCGGCCATGAGCCGGCAGCGCTGGAAATTGTTCTGGTGCTGTGCGGCTCGCCGTTGGGCATGATCGGGTGTGCTACGGGTACTGATCATGAACGGCCAGTCTGAGGCCTGGAGCAGGAGCAGTTCCCGGCCACACTGCTGCAGAATACGCGCCAGGTGGCCAGTGATTTTTTTCCCGTGTAGGTGTTCGCCCAAGCGCTGCATATCACACTCAGCCTGATAGAGATTACGCCACAATCGGCGGGTACCATCTTGCCACCATACCCGATGATCCCCGCCATCTCCCCACGAAGACTCCCGCAGCGCGGCCGTGTGTTGCGGAGAATATTGGCGCAAAAATTCTCCGCAGGTCAGCAAGCTCGTCTCAGTGCTTCGCGCCAGCTGCCGGAGCAATTCGTACACCCACTGCGGCCCCTCGAACCACCAGTGCCCAAATAATTCAGTATCAAATGCGGCCACGACAATCCCTCGCTCGCCGGTTTGCTGCCAATGCGTGGACAGACGCTCGCGCACGACTTGCGCGAAATGAGCCGCATGGGCACTGACTTGCGCAAACGCCCACTCAGGCACGTACAGTTGCTTAGAGGCCAGGTCGGCACTGCGATCGGTGATGCGCCAGTAGCGCAACCCACCGCCACCCTGTTTTTTGTGAAACTCAAGATAGGCGGGATCGCCCGGATACCCCGTATCATGCTGCCAGACTCGGGCGGTCGTCTCGAAGTCACGGCCGAAGACTGCCATAGGCAACGAAGACTCAGTACTTTTGCCGTCGACCCAGTACGGCTGGTAAGAGGAATGCCGCGCATAGGCCGGTGGACTGCTTTTGAGTTGACGCGAATCCACGAGAAAGTAGCGAATGCCCTGAGCCGCAAGGAGGCGATCAAGGCCCTGCCGATCGCTGGGACGGAGTCCTGCTATCCCGTCTACTGGTGGCGTCCAATGAGAGGCTGGTCGATAGGCGCACTCCGGGAGCCAGAATCCCTGTGGCCGCGTACGAAAGTGGCGCTGGTAACAGGCAGTGCCGAGCTCGATTTGCGCCCGCACGCTGGCATCGAGACCCAGCAGCGGCAGATAGGCATGGGTCGCCGCTGAGGTCAGAATCTCTAGGTGTCCCCGCTGCTGCAACCGGCGCAACGCGCCAATCAAGTCACTGGCGAGATCGTGGGTAAAAAACGCCAGGGTGCGTTGGCACAGTTCCTCCCACAACCGCGCGAGCCGCGCCAAGTAAGGCTCGCCCTTCTCCTGAAAAGTGCGACGATCTTCCTCCGCAGCCCGGGATTTCTGTTCCAGGTAGGCGAGCAAGGTCGCCGCAAAGCGGGGATCGGCAAGCTGTTCGAGCAGAATGGGAGTCACCCCTACCGTGACCTGCGGTGAGATGCCCTGCAAGACCAAGCGCTCCAACACCTGCAAGAGGGGCAGATAAGACTCCACTACCGCTTCTAACAACCACTCTTCCTCCAGCCGGTTATGAGAGAGGACGTACGGTAAGTGCGAATGGAGGACCAGAGCAAACGCGCCATAAGGTTCAGCCATAATGCATAGGGCTCTTTATCATTCTCTCTCCCCTTAGGCTGCCTCATAGCGCATTGTCAATGGTGATAGGTCGTCGCTTTCGAGACCAAAATGTCAGTTTTGTACCACCAAAGCGACGATTTGGTCGCGCAGGGGACAGCTATCCTCACCCTTGCGTCCTGAGAAAGAGTCGAAAGGTGAGAGGTTGCATGTACTATTTTTCCCCTTGCTCAACTGCGGGCAAGAGTGGTAGGCAGTCAGATGTATCATCAACCGGCTCCTCTTGTGTTTCGTCCTCTCGGCCCTTGTGCAAAGCGGATTGCGGGAGTATCCCATGAGGCGGTTTTCTCTTTCTAGTCTACGTGCCCGCTTATTACTGCTGGTCCTGCTGGCTGTGCTCCCGGCGCTGGGACTTATCCTGTATACGGATTTGGAACAACGCAGACTCACTGCTACGCAAGCGCAAGAAGACGCGCTACGCTTAGCCCGGCTCGCGGCGGCAGATCAAACCCAATTGATCCAGGGCGCACATCAGTTCCTTACTGCCCTGGCGCAGCTCCCGGCCGTGCGCGAGGGCGACGCGCACACCTGTACGACGCTCTTCACTACGCTGCTCAAACAGTACCCGGTCTATGCCAATTTAGGAGCCGCTCACGCAAATGGCGCAGTGTTTTGCAGTGTGGCCCCTCTCACTCAGCCTGTCAGCGTCGCGGGTTCAGCCTGGTTCCAGCGGGCGCTGCAAAGACGGGATTTCATCATTGGGGAGTATCAAAGAAGCCTCGTCATTAGTAAGTTTACCCTTGTTTTAGGCTATCCGGTCCTCGATGCTGAAGGCCAAGTCCAAGCGGTGATCGCCGCTGCGCTGGATCTGAGCCGGCTCAATCAAATCGCTGCCCAGGCTCACCTCCCCTCAGGGGCAACGCTCATCGCGGTTGATCGCAACGGCACCATCATCGCGCGTTACCCTGACCCAGAGATATGGGTCGGGAAGGTACTGCCAGAAATACCTATTATCAAGGCCATGCTGACCCAAGGTGAGGGGACCGCAGAAATTCCCGGCGTAGACGGTAACCGGTACCTGTATGCCTTCACCCAAGTAGGCGGCGCACCAGAAATCGGTATGTACGTCAGTATCGGCATCCCCACGCAGGTTGCTTTTGCGGTCGCCAACCAGCACCTCGTGCGTAATCTTACTGCTCTGGGGGTCGTTACGTTGTTGATACTTGGAGCAGCCTGGATCGGGAGCGACTTGCTGGTCCTGCGCCGAGTCAACGCCTTGGTCAGCGCCACCCAACTGCTGCGCGCGGGTGACTTGAGCGCACGCACCGGATTGCCCCACGGGTCGGGAGAGTTAGACCACCTGGCCGGCGCCTTCGACGATATGGCTGAGGCCCTTGAACGGCGAGCGGCTGAACATCAGCATGCGGAGGAAACGCTCCAGGTTTTGTCGCGCCAACTGCTCGAAGCGCAGGAGAACGAGCGCCGCCACATTGCGCGCGAATTGCACGATGAGATCGGCCAAGCCCTCACGGCCATAAAAATCAATTTGCAGGCCGCACAGCGTACGCCTGACGCACTCGTCTCGTATTTAGAAGACACTACGAGCATTGTTGACCGGACCTTGCAACAGGTGCGCGCGCTCTCCCTCGATTTGCGGCCTGCGTTGCTTGATGACCTGGGACTAGGCGCTGCACTGCGCTGGTATGGGGATCGACAGGCCCAACGCGCCGGATTCACCGTTCAAGTTGTCGTCGACCCCCTGGAGCCACGTCCGCGCCCAGAACTCGAAACCGCGTGCTTTCGGGTCGCGCAAGAAGCGCTGACCAATGTGATGCGACACGCGCAGGCACAACATGTGCGCGTTGAACTGCGCCAGAGCGGCACCGAACTCCACCTGCTGATCCGAGATGACGGCAAAGGATTTGACGTGCAGACCGCACAGGAACAGGCTGAACAGGGGGCAAGTACGGGATTGCTGGGAATGCAGGAACGCGTATGGTTAGTTGGTGGCCACATGACGATAGAATCGGCGCCGGCACAGGGGACTGAGATTCGTGTGCGCTTCCCGCTGCAACACAACCATCATCCTTCCAGTATCCACTTGCGGACAGAGCCAACCAAGGCGGCAGACTGACGATTAATAACCGAATGTGATTTATGAAGCCGACTCGTGTCTTGCTCGCTGAAGATCATGCCCTCGTCCGTGCCGGGATTCGTGCGCTGCTACACAATCTCCCGGGGATCCAGGTCGTCGCCGAAGCCAGTGATGGCCGCGAGGCGTTGCGCTTGATCAATACCCACCAGCCCGACCTCGTCCTGATGGATATTGCGATGGCAGGGCTCAATGGCTTGGAAGCCACCGCACGTGTAACCAAGGAATTTCCTACTGTGCGCGTAATCATCCTATCCATGCATTCCACCGAAGAATACGTCGCGCAAGCGCTCCGCGCGGGCGCAGCCGGGTATCTCTTGAAAGACGCCGCAGCGACTGAACTCGAACTCGCGGTTACGGCGGTTGCTCGTGGAGAGACCTACCTCAGCCCGGCGGTGTCGAAACATGTTATTGCCAATTACCTGCGGCGCGCTGGAGGTGAAGAAACCAGCGGAGATGAGAAAACTGCTTCCTCTGCTGTGCTCCTGACCCCACGCCAGCGCGAAATCTTACAGCTGATCGCCGAAGGACACTCAACTAAGGAGATCGCCGCAACCCTGCACCTCAGTGTGAAAACAGTCGAGACCCATCGTATGCAGTTGATGGGTCGGCTGGACGTCCATGATGTCGCCGGGCTCGTGCGGTACGCGATCCGTATCGGCCTAGTACTGCCGGACAGGTAAGCGCAACCCCTCTCAGGTCTTTTCCCCGCCTTTTTCAGGTCTTTCCCCCTCCTCTATCAGGGATTCTCCGAATTTCCTTCCTTACCATCTTCGTGCAGAATGTCTGTGAAAGAGAGAAAAACAAATTGACACCTCTGCGCATCCTTCTGGTAGATGATAGCCTCCAGTTTCTCGAAGTGGCGGCGCGTACTTTAGCGACAGTCCCGGCGATTGAGATCGTCGGGCGGGCGTTTTCCGGTCGTGACGCACTGGAGCAAGTGACCCAGTTACAGCCTGATCTGGTGCTGATGGACGTGGCGATGCCCAACATGAATGGCCTGGAAGCGACACGTCACATCAAAGCCCAGGTAGACGCACCCCAGGTTGTCATTCTGACGCTGCACGATTCGCCTGAATATCGCGCCGCCGCCGAGGCGGTGGGCGCGGATCATTTTGTCAGTAAAGCCGAATTCGACGCACAGGTCCTACCTCTTATCCACACCCTGCGCGACGAGAAAGACACCTAACTACACAGTTGGGGGAGAAAATGACAGAAAAGACTACACCCCAGCAGGGGAAGGAACAAGACGGGTTTGTCGTGTGGGATCAACAAGGTCTGGTGGTCGTGTGGCCGGATAAGCATCGCAGCCGTTTTTCCTGGGAGGCGTTACGCCATGTTTGTCTGTGCGCCGAGTGTCGAGAGCAACACACAGGGCAGACGACTGTTTCTCAACATTTTGCTTGATTTATTCATAAATACATAAGAAGGAGGTCCTCATGGCGTTCTATATCAAGAAAACCTATGTCGATACCGAACCAGGCATCGAACTCGTCAATATTCATTACACCTTCACGCCGCTGGGTCAGACTCCTAATTGGGAACTCCACCGTGAGACTCGCGCGATGCCGCGCGGCGGCACGCTCATGCGGGGCATGGGGGGCACCACCCTCGACGAGTCCGGCCTGGCTATCCAGACCGCGGTCGAGAAGGTCGAGTTGCCCGATGATGGCATCCGGCGAAAAATCCTGCGCCTGCCCAAAGCTCTCCCTGATCCGTCCACCCCAGCGGGCTTCACCGAGAACTATACCTTCCATTATTACTTCGAGACCTTCCGTAATGGTCAGCGTGAGCAGAGCCCGCTCTATACAGAAGAGATCGTGAGCAAAGAGGTCGAGTACCTCGATTTCCAGGGCAACCTGGGTGGTATGTGCATCTATTGGAGCCTTGACGATTGGGACGCACCACAGTACCAACCGACCGAAGAGCCTAACTTCATTGCCCGCTTCGGCGAGGACAGCCCTTTTCGCGCGTTCAAGTTTTACGGCTCAGGGGACATGGAGAACTTCGGCCGCATTCGCGCAGATATGTTGCGCTCACTGCCGCTGCCGCGCCGCTTCGTGGGCAAGATCCACGGTCCTAAAGGATCTCAGGTTCATCAACGTTGGCACGTGGGCGGCTTATGGACGCCCAACCCGGCTGAGCGCTGGGAAGACTACTGGGGGTACGTCGTCCACACGCTTTAAACAGGGGAAAAGGGCAGGATTCGTGTACAAAATCAGAGAGCCAGCGCTTGCTGACGGGCACGGCCCGCCCTACTTTGCCCTTGTAAGGAGTAGCGTGCGCTGTGCGCACGACCGATTTGTTCACGAGCAGCACCGCGAAGAATCTCATCGCAAGATCCTTCGTTTCACTCAGGGTGACAGACCTGGTGTGCTCATCTTTTGTGGTCTGGTTTAGAAGCCACTGAAAATCCACGGCTTGGAATTACGCATACGCTTCAACTGATCTGGGACACCACCCATGCCACTCATTGATGCCCATACCCATTTACGGACTGGGAAACTCTCAGGGACTCCTCCACAAGTCTCAGCCGAGACCACCCTACAATTGCTCCTTGATGACATGGAGCAGGCACAGGTCTCCACTTCTCTAGTGATCACTTGGCCTGAAGACATGCCGGTGCTGGCGCAGGAAGCCGCTCGTTCTCCTGGCAGGTTGTATGGTCTCTTGTGGTTTGACTCGCGCCAGCCAGACAGAAGTTTGCAGGAACTCACCGTGCTGGCTAACCGTTTTCCTTCGGTGCTCAAAGGGGTGAAAACGGTCTTTCCTTATCTCTACCAGAACCCTCTGCAAGCGGAATTTTTTCCCTTGTATACGTTTTGTCAGGAGCGTCGGCTTCCTATCCAATTCCATTTCGGTGGGAATCCTAGAATGGAGGAGGTCTGCCGCCCTACCCTTTTTCTCGGCCTGGCTCGTGCCTTCCCTGAACTCCCGATTGTCTGTCTCCACGCTGGAGCCGGATGGTATCAGCAGATGCCAGAGCTGCTTGCGACCTGTCCCAACGTATACCTGGAAGTGGAAGGCCTACAGTTGCACGAGGCGCAACTGAACCTTCCACCGCAAGTGTTGCCTCACCTCCTCCAGCGGTCGGGGTCCGCGAAGCTCATGTTTGGCAGTGACCGCATCGGGCGCGAAGAGAAATTCTTTCGCCGCGTCCAGTTCGTCAGCAACATTCCTCAGCCATATAGGAATGATCTCTGCCAGCGGACTGCTACCCTTGTCTACGGACTCTAAATTAAAACACTCGACATTCGTACATTTTACGACGTGACCCTTCAGGCTTGTCATTCTGAGCGCCGCGAAGAATCTCAGCGCGAGACCCTTAGTTTCACTCAGAGTGACAGACCTGGTGTGCCAATCTTTCGTTGTCTGATTGAGAGACTCACTAGAGGAATGTTTAAGCGGCAGCAAAGTAAAATTGATTGGCTCATGTCTGAAATTTGTGCCTGTCGCGCCTCTCACCCTTCGACTTCGCTGCGCGTAGCCTGTCCTGAGCCTGTCGAAGGGCTCAGGGCGAACGGGGTCGGGTTTGCACCCGCACAGATTCTGTACATGGGCTAATTGATTTGACAAGCTCGCAGCGGTCAAGAATAGTAGAACATTCAAAAAAAGCTGTCGTGAGCAATGCGAGGCTTATGTATACTCCAGATTGGGTCAGAGACGCAATTTTTTACCAGATCTTTCCCGACCGTTTCGCGCGTAGCCCGCGCCTACCAAAACCGCAGTACTTAGAGGACTGGGATGCCGTCCCCACGCCGCGTGGCTACAAAGGGGGCGACCTCTACGGCATCATCGAGCACCTTGACCATATTCAGGCGCTCGGCGCCACAGCGCTGTATCTCACCCCAATTTTTCGTGCGGCGTCTAATCATCGCTACAACACGCATGATTATTATCAGGTCGATCCTTTGCTCGGCGGCACCCCCGCCTTACGCGAGTTACTCGACAACTGTCACGCGCGCGGCCTGAGGGTCATTCTCGACGGGGTATTCAATCACGCAGGCCGTGGATTCTTCCAATTTCATGACATTCTCGAAAACGGGCCGCACAGCCCTTATGGTGAGTGGTTCCACATCCGCTCTTTTCCCCTCAACGCTTACCAGCCGCAGCACGGTTTAGGGTACAGCGCCTGGTGGGGCATAGCCTCACTGCCCAAGTTCAACACAACTACTCCAGCCGTGCGCGAGTTTCTCTGGGGAGTAGCTACGTACTGGCTAGAGTTCGGTATCGACGGCTGGCGTCTGGATACGCCCAACGAAATTGACGATGATATGTTCTGGCAGGAATTCCGCCATCGTTGTCGCGCGATCAATCCTGAGGCCTATCTCGTCGGGGAAATCTGGGAAAATGCCAGTCGCTGGCTGCAAGGGGACCAGTTCGACGCAGTGATGTACTACGAACTGACGCGGGCGATTTTTGGCTTTGTCGCAGCCGACTCTCTCAATACTGAAGAGATCCACAAAGGCGCCTATAAAAAGATCACGCCCCTCAGTGCCGAGGAATTTGCCGCAGCCATTAAGCGCCTACAGAGCCAGTACCGCCCAGAGGTCACCGCCGCCCAGTTTACTCTCCTGGGCAGTCACGACCCGGCGCGCGCCCTGACTATCATGGCAGAAGATGAGACCGCCCTACGTCTGGCGCTGCTGTTCCAGATGACTTACCCTGGCGCGCCGTGCGTGTACTACGGCGACGAAATCGGGTTGACCGGTGGCCATGACCCTCTCAATCGTGGGAGTATGCCTTGGCATAAGCCCGAAAGCTGGAATCACGAGTTGTTCGAGTATACTCAACGCCTTATTCGTTTACGCCATGCGCACGCCGCGCTTCGTCGAGGCAGTTACCAGGAGTTATATGCTCGGGGTGGAGTTTACGCCTTCACCCGGCAGCTGGACGGTGAGTATTTTTTCATTGCACTTAATGTGAATAGGCATCCGGTGAACTGTGAGATCTCCAGTGCTGGACTTTCGCAGCCGCACAGCCAATTCCACGACTTGCTCGGCAGTCTTTCGGTTCACGGTGCTGGTGAGCGGCGCCTTAAGCTCAGTCTACCGGCTCGCGCCGGGGGAATCTTCACCGCACGCTAAGCATAAGTAGGCCACATTTCTGGTTGAGACGGAGCACACATGATGCCTGACGTGAGCGTTGTCATTGTCGCCGACTACGCTGCCGGTGAAGCAGCGACGTATAACAGCCTGCGCCCCGTGTTACAACGATTGGCAGAACAGACCTTTACTGGCGAGGCCGAGTTCATCGTAGTCGAGAGTGAGCGTTTTCGGCATCGGTTGCCTGGCGATCTGACGACAATCCTGCCAACGCTGCGGATCGTGCTGGCGGAAGGACAAGATTCGTTCGCTCTGCGGAACGTCGGCACGCAGCACGCAGCAGCCGCGATCGTCGCATTTCTGGACGCAGATTGCGTGCCCGAGCGTGACTGGCTGCACTGGCTAGTGGCAGCACTAGCTCAGCATCAGGAAGTTGCCGTTGTGAGCGGGCGCACCACGTATGGGGGCAATGGCCTCCTCACGCGCACCTTGTCGCTGCTGTCCCGTGCGTATGTTGACCGGGGTGGCCCTGGGGAGGTCCGTCACCTCTCGTACAATAACGCGGCATTTCACACGAACGTGCTCCTGTCGCATCCGTTTCCGACGAGCACCAACCCTTTTGTCTCGGCTCTCCATGCCGGGGCCATCCTGCAGGACGGCGGGCATTTGTGGTTCGAGCCGAAGGCACAGGTTACTCACGCCTTCGGTGGCTGGACCGTCGAGTGTGACGTGTCACGCAACGCCGGCTGGGCCACAGTCGCCATTCGGCAGATGGATTCGCAAGCGCGTCTGGCCCGGCTGGTCTCGCTCGGGCATGGAGCAATTCCGGTGTTCGTGCTGATCTCCTTGCTGAGAAGTTGGGGTCGGGTGCTGCGACTCTGGCACCACTATGGACTGGCCTGGTACGAAGTGCCGATTGCCCTGGGCGTCGCGGCAGCCACCAGTGTCATGCAGATCCCTGGCATGCGAGCGGCATTACGTGGCAGGACGATTGCGGACACGCCCTATCGCTAATTTTAATCACTATAAGCGATGTAGGGTGGGCACCGCCCACCGATCCTCCTGTACGACGCTCTCGGTCGAAGTAGTTCACGTAGAACTGGAGCTGGCCAAGGTCCTGATGTGTGAGTTTGCCGACTTTCAGGTCGATCAGCTGTAATTTACGGAATTATTCGGCGTAAATTCTGCAGAGCTATTTGGCGCGGCATGGGACGGGGAGAAGGCCCTCTTATCATTTCGTATGATGTTTTGAGACATCAGCAACCATGATTTTTCGGTCGTTGTCCCCCTCGTTTGGAACAAATCACCAGACGAAAGGGAATTTTCCTCTGACAAATAGTCCCTCCCACACCACAGCGGCAGATGAAGAGGAAACCCACGGGATGGCCGCTGCAAAAAAAAGAAAAGAACGACAGCTTTTAGCGGGATATACCGCGGGCTGATATCGGGATATACAGCACAGGGGGCGAGATAGCTGGGAAAGAAAATTTTCCGAGAGACCAAAAGCGTTGCAGATATTCTTGTGATTTTGATGTCTTTCACCTGGGACTCGTGGCCAGATATACTGCCAAGCGCCAAGCGGTAAACTCAATGGTTCGCTAGCTTGGGGATAGGTAAGCATTGGATGTTCGATAATCCTGGCCTGTATTGATTATTTTCGTTGTAAAATTATCCCCTCGCATCTTCGAATTTCTCAGGCGGGATGTTGCATCAAGGAGATGCCATGAAGCAGACGATCGGTAACCGCACATCTGGGGTGCGTGAGATTGTCGTGGCGGCGGTTTGATGATAGACAGCACGCTAACGATGCAGGATCAAGCGCCGCCAACCGGGATTAGTAGTGAGGACTGGGCAGCCACACCGCCAGCGGTACG
>JACQEL010001008.1 GCA_016200595.1 Deltaproteobacteria bacterium | reverse complement strand
TGGGTGCACTGGCCCCCTCACTCTCGCATCTTCTGTTTCTCGCAGTGCCACGGCAGGGCGGGATAACGCTGGCCCAAGCAGAGTGCGGACCGTTGACGATCCTCAGTCATGAGGAGGCTGAGACTCTCGTGGTCTTCTCTGCAGAGCGCTGTAGCACCAATCTGGGGTTGAGCAAAGTCCGGTGTACAGAGGGCGTGATTCGTCGGGGCGAGATCATCCTCTCGTTCCGGGAACTCACCTACACCGGACAGCACTGGAAACTACTGACCACGGATGGGCAGAGCCAGCAGGTCGATGAGCTGTTGGAGTTTGGGCGACGATACGAAACCCACTGACGAGGGGCCTACAGGGGAGAAGAAGTGACCGGCAGAGCAACCTTCTCATAACACACTGGTATCCTCTAGGCAGGAGCAGGCCAGAGCTGTGTCTCCTCGCTCCGCCGGACCGCCTGGCCCTCACCGCGAGAGGCGTGACCGTTGCGATTCGAGCAGTCTCGGAGGGTGTCTTCCCCACGACCGTGCCCTGAGACGCGACGTCCACTGCTTCTTTTTCAGCCCTCTGTTTACTCGCAGAGGCTGGACAATCGGCTGCTCTTGCTCGGACAAATTTGTCCTAGCGCTATCTGGGCCAAGCCAACGGGTTTTCTCACCTTCCTAGAGCGGAACTAGGACAAAAAGAACCTACCTGAATACCCAACGGTCATGGGAGTTCACATACTTACGCCCTGGCACTGTGATTGCTCCAAGCTTCTTCCTGGGGAAATCAACAATATGTGAAGCTCGGTATGTTCACAGCCGGAAATCCACAAACGGGGTACGAGATCTTGGCATATCTCATCGAGCATCCGCGAGCGCAAGATACACTGGAAGGCATCGTAGAGTGGTGGTTCCTAGAGCAACAGATCAAATGCCGTACGGTCCAGGTCAAAGAAGCACTTGGCGAGCTTGGCGCCCGTGGATTCGTGCTTGAACGTAAAGGGAGCGATGGACATTTGCTCTATCGGGTAAATCGGCGGCGGTCAAAAGACATTCGCGTGCTGCTCACAGGGAGGTCTGACTGACCTCAGCGAGATAGTTGCTCAGGAAGAAATTCACTGATCTCGTCTACGATTCGAGACACTGTAAAGATCTTTGCACGACGTATTGGGTGATTGGAAATGTCTTGAAGCGGAATGACGCTGCAGGTTTCACCTTGACAATATCGAGAAGTCGAGATGGCCCAGCAGGAGTGTAAGGAAGGAAAATAAGGAGGATGTTTCCATGGTCCGGATTAAAAACATGGGTCTTGTATTGATGCTCGGCTGTCTGACTGCCGTTATGGTCAGCGGCCATGAGAACGCCTGGGGCTGGGGCAAGGAGGGTCATGAAATTGTGGCCATCATTGCGGCCGACAATTTAAGCCAGAATGCCCGAAAGCACGTTGCCCGGATCCTCAAGGTACCTGCGAATAACAAGTCGGTCGCCACGGCGATGGCGGCGGCCGCGATCCTCCCTGACACTAAGTTTAAAACGAGTAACCCGGAGACCAAGCCGTGGCACTTCATCGACATTTGTTTGCAGGATAAGCAGACTGATCTGCCCGCGCGCTGCCCCGATAAGACGTGCGTCGTTGCCAAAATCGATGAGGACATCACCCGCCTCCGCGACGGCCATCCTGACCACTTCGGCGCCAAAGGAGATTTGGCGTTTCTCATTCACTTCGTCGGCGATATTCACCAGCCCCTACACGCTGCTACCAATGCCGATCGAGGCGGCAACTGCGTTAAGGTCGTTTCGCATCCCCCGTCCACGGAGTTGCACGACACCTGGGACCGCGTGCTCGTACAGCAAGTCGCGCACGGTCTGGATACCGGGAACGTGAAAGCAACGGCGGGAAAACTGGAGGACAAATTCGGCGCAGAGAAAGCCGCCTTCGCGTGGAAACCGGACGGCACCGCCGATATCGCATGGGAATCAACCGAAATCGCCCGAAAAGATATTTACATCGCGCTCCAGATCCCTGAAGAGGAATGCAAACCGGACTTAACGAGCTGCACTTTAGCTCCTCCAGCAGTCGGCCATCTCTCAATCACACTCTCCCCTGCCGAACTGAACCGGGAGAGCGACATCGCCGCACGGCAGCTTGCCAAAGCCGGCTATCGTCTGGCAAGCCTACTCAATACTATCTGGCCCTAAGGGGAGTCAGCTCTATGTTGATGCTATCAGCGAATGGAAAAAGAGGAGGGAGGACAAAATTCCAAATGCGTGCTGTCGCGGCCGGGGCTGAGGTCAACTCTGGGACCTCTGTCACCATATGTTAACCGCGGGATTTGGCGTGGCGGGCCTGAACACTCCGGTGTTTGCCGAGCCAGATCTCGTTAGTCGTCTCGGCAAAAAGACCGACGGCCGTGTACTACGAAGTGACGCGGAAGTGTCAGAAAAGCTGATTGGACGAGTGACTATAAACGATGATTTTACCAGGCAGAGCTATAATTTTGGAGTGACCCGAAGGAACAGCCTCAAGGCGTGCGGACGTTGGCCACATGGAATCGGCTGGCATATGGTTGACACAGTGATATCCGCTGTAGTGAGAGTATGAGTTCTGAAGAGCCAGATGTCTGGGGCCGGCCTGTGCTCCTAGAAGTAGCTTGGAGACCCATCTATGAACATCAATCAGGCAACTGCCGACTTTGAAAAGTGGCTGGGAGACCAACTGATCGCGCAGGGCGGGCTAGATACCGCCGCGCTGAAGCTCAAGCACAAGGCGATGAAAGAGGAGGGCGCACACGCGTTCCTGCGGGCGACGTTTTATCGCTGGGCAGAACTTTGGTTGGCACAGGAGTCCGAGACGCCAAAGGTGCTTGCCGTGGGCGATATCCATGTGGAGAACTTCGGGACATGGCGCGATGGAGAGGGACGACTGGTGTGGGGCGTGAATGACTTCGATGAGGGGTGCGAGTTGCCCTACACCAGCGATCTCGTGCGGCTTGGAGTCAGCGCCTGTTTCGCCATTAGGGAATTGCAGGATTTCGAGACCTCGATGGCGGATGCCTGCGAGTTGATCCTCCGTGGTTACACTGAGGCAATTGGCGGGGCGGCAACGCCTTTTGTGTTGGCCGAAGACCATACCGATCTCACCAGGCTGGCGCAGGGAACGTTTCTCGCCGCGCCGGTAGAGAAATTCTGGAAGAAGAGGCTCAAGAAGACCCAGCCTGCTACAGCGATCCCCAGCGCCGCGAGGAAGCTGCTGGAGGACTCGCTCCCCGAAGGGAGCACCCACATCGAATTCCGTGAACCCGTCCCGGATGACCCTCCAGGCCTCGGCAGCCGTGGGAAGCGGCGGTTCTACGCCTTCGCGCTATGGCGTGGTGCCCGCGTGCTCCGCGAGGTGAAGCCAGTGATGCCATTGGCTGTGACGTGGGCTAGCCGGACTTCGGTGGCACCGAGGTTGGAGGAATTGCTCCAGTCACCAAATCGCTGCCCGGACTCGACGCAACAGGTGCGGGACGGGTGGATCGTACGCCGCCTTGCACCGGATGCTATTAAGATTGAGTTGAGCGATCTCACTGGCAGCCGCGCGACACAGGCAGAGGAAGAGAAACTCTTCGAGAGCATGGGAGCAGAACTAGCGCATCTCCATGCTGGCAGCGGCCAGGACAAGGCGATCATGGAAGATTTACACCGGCGGCTCGGTCAAAATAAAGGCTGGTTCGACTCCGCGACGAAAGCGTGGGCTGAGACCGTCGAGAAAGATCGGCAGGAATTCTCTTAACTGAAATCGTAAGATGTAAGCAAAATTTATCCAAAATTTAACCTTTGGGCCCTCAAATCTCACTGTCTTCCTGTTGACGGTGTCTCCTTTTCTTTTCTATAAGGCAAGGAGATTCACATGATGTTTGTGGTCCGATCATCACTTGGCCAAGGGACAGGTATAAAAAAAAGGAGCTAGCATGTCGTCAGCCAGGGCAGGACGAGCATCTTCTCTCCGTTCATTGGCCTATCAACGAGGTCTTTCTCGACTGCTCTAGACTCGAACCTTTACGACTGGGCAAGCGGCGAGGTTCGTCTAGCCGCAATTTTATAGTTATGAGCCGCCACCAGACGGTGCGTCTGGGCTTTTTCTTAACGACCTGACAAAACCTTAGTGCAGAATATGCTAAAGTTATTTTTCGCACGATTGCTGCTGGCAGGCCAAGAAGGCCAGACCTTTGGGGTCAGGCGGCCAGTGTCAGGATCAATGCCCCGAGAGGGAAGGTATAAACATGAACGCGACTCCACAGCCGCCACCATGGTTCCTGCGACTCCTAGGCAATTTCTCGGTTCAAAGACCCTTTTACATTTTTGGAGCAATTATACTCTATTTGCCGGTCACCGCGCTGAAAAACATATTTGGCTTTGAGCCGCCGGGTCACTCTGTGCTTGGCAATCTCTTCGTGGAATTCAGGTTCTGGGATGGCTTCTGGTTTGGCTTTGCCCTTTTGGGAGCCGTATGGGCTACCATGCTGACAGCCTGTCTGAATTTGGATGGCGAGCGCGATCTCCCCGACCGTTGGACATACAACCTCCCGAGGAATCGTCGGCGAGTGACCATCCCGATGAACCATGCCTCCACGTTCGTTTTGTTCACGATGCTGGCCGGGCCAGGAGCAATCGTCGTGACCAGCGAAGCGGTCAATCCTAGTGGAGTCGCTTGCGGCTTCGTTTTGGGTGGTGCGCTTGCTTACTTGTGTATGGACATAGTCGCTTTCTTGGTGATATGTGACTACCCCGGTTATAGAGTTCTGCCGTGGGGACCCTTGGCGATATGGGATTCGCTCAGGGTCCGAAAATTAACTTTCCTAACCAGCTTCGTCTTAGGCATCGTGTCGTGGGGCGCGAGAAAAGCCGGATTGAGTGCTCATTTCTTCACGAGTCCCGATCGACAAAAATTACGCGCTGAGCAACTCTTCTCGATAGTTTCGTTTCTCGCCGTCAGCACAATTTACTGGATCGTCTACCGCATCATGAAGCCTGAGTCGTGGACACATCTCGTAAACATAGACTCGTTGCCGCCGGTGGCTTTCATATTTGCACTGCTGTTACCGATCATCTGGCTTCTCTCGGCGCTGTGGTTTCACCTGCGGCGCTATAGGATCGCGCTCATCGTTGCCGTTATCTATGGGATTTCGATTTATGGTCTGGCAGAGAACTCAGATTTTATCCAAAGGAATCTAGGGGGACCGGCACACACTTACGACGTGTTTCTCACAAGAAGTGGACAGTCTTTCGGCGCGGGTGATGTGTTGCAGCCTCTCGTCGACTCTTTTCAAGATAGTGGCAAAAAATCTCATTTGGTCATCGTCGCCGCTAGCGGGGGAGGCATCCTGGCTGCAGGGTGGACTACGAAGGTCCTAACGGAACTACACAACGATTATCCTAATTTTCGCCCGGAGCTGCGGCTCATCAGCGGGGTTTCCGGCGGTTCGGTGGGTGCGGCACACTATGTGTGCGCTCATGGAGAGGGCACGAACCCGCTCTCCAAGGCGGTTCTACAAGAGGTGGTTGAGAACGCCCTGAAAACCAGTCTCAGCATTACCGCCTATGGCTTTGCGTTTCCAGACTTCCGTCGGGCGATTTTTCCCATCTGGACTGATGAGGACTTCGACAGAGGACGCTTAGCCGAAGCTGATTGGCGAAAGATCTCGAACAACCTTAATAAAAGAGATCCCAAAGAGCTGGTATTGTTGTCAGACTGGCGAGACGCGATCCGTAACGGAAGCAAGCCAGCAGTGATCTTCAATACCACAGTCATGGAAAATGGAGCACGAATCGCGCTGACGCCGATTTCTTCTCTTGAAAGCAAGTGGGCTGGCTGGAAAATCGAAGGGCGAGAGACGGATCCGACGCGGTACAACTACGCCAAGACTCTCTCGGAATTTATCGGCACTAAGGAGCAGTACTCAGTCGATGTGTGGACGGCGGCACGGCTGTCGGCTACCTTTTCATACGTCAGTCCAGCAGCCCGTGCTTCTTTTGCCCAGCTTGACGGTGGGCAAGTGACCACACGCACTATCCCCGAAAACAACAGTCCTGGATTGCTTCACCTCATTGATGGTGGTTACCACGACAACTCCGGTGTCGCGTCGGCTCTCGACTGGCTGACGGCAGCGCTACAGGACTTAACTGAAAAGCACCAGGAGATTCCATTCGATCGTATCGCGCTTGTCGAAATTCGAGCCAAGCCGTTTCAGCCACCGATGAAGGCTTCGAGTCAGTGGGAGGCGGCGTGGTTGGGTCCGGTTTATGGGTTGCTGAACTCATGGGATTTTACCCAAACTGCGGCGGATGACACTGCGGTGAATCGCATGATCGAGCGTTTCAAGACATCTCTCGATTTGAAAGGCGTTACGGTAAAACTCGAGTCGTTTGTCTTTGTGCCGGAAGAGACGGGACCGCTGTCGTGGCATCTTTCTGAAGAACAAAAGAAATTTATTCACGAATCGTGGAAAACAAAGAAGGTCTGTGCGACGCGGCGCGCTTTCTTGCGTTACGTGAACGATATGGACCCCGAGAAGCCGGTCAATCTCCCAAAGCCGCTGGATGACTGTCCGAGCGACTAATTCTAGCTCAACGAGAGCATCAAAGAGTCGGTTCTTTCTCAAATTGGTGAATAGAAATCGCTTCGCTCTTTGTACTCATTATTCATTTTCACTCCTAGTGGGAGAGGAAGGCATAGGGCACTGTGAACTTGTTGATGTCGATACCAGCATAAGGCAGAGAGGTGGGAGTAGGGTGTCACTCTCGTCTCTTATGCGGCCACTGCCGTACCTGTGATTGCCTGCCAGAGACGGCAACACACAGCGCGCATGGTTACCTGTGGAAATACGCTACGAGCATCTCGGCGGCTTTGTCGCTAACGGTCTGGAGCATTTTGACGCCGGTCGAGAGCGCCTCGGCCTCAGTCGTGATGGCTTCCTTCCCGCCAAGAATACATTGCACGCAATTTTGGTCTTTGGGCTCGTGCGTGTTCGGTTGCGTCTGCGCGAAATCGAGCATGGCACAGTAACAGATCACGTGGTGATTACAGCCGAGGCCGACCTTGATTCCCGCCTGGACGGTCGCTGGCTCAAGCCGCGTAACCTTGGACAGGGTGACATAGCCGAGACCCGTGGGCACATGGGTGACCGCGTCGATCACGTAATTGAAAAGGCGATAATCTTTCACCGTCGCATCGAACAGCGTGGCCCAAGCCTGATCGCCCGTTCGCGGCGAGGCGAACAGGCAGGCGCTCGCCCGGTCGCCGATTTTCTCGGCGAGTTCTTGAACAAAATACGTCGCGAGCGCGCTGCCGAGGCTGTGGCCGGCGACCACGGCCCTGCCGCTTTGCCCAACCAGAGCCGCCACTCCGTCAGTGGCCTTGGCATGCGTCATCTGGCCATTGAGGTCGGCGAGTTGCATCGTGTCGAAGATGTTCCAGAACCCGTGTTCCACATGGGTGTGCGGGTGTTTTGGATGCGCAACCGCCACGAATTGCGCGTCGATGATCCATTCGGTGATTCCCTCGGTGCCGCGTATGACGACGGCGTAGGAATCCTTGTCGGCTTTGTTCTGCACGACAAAGCCGAAGAAGACACGTTTGCCGCTGAAGGCACTCTGCAGCTTTGGGTCTTTGATCAGCGGGGCGATCTTGTCTTCTGCGGTAATGGTGGCGCAGACCTTCCATCCAGCCTTGTCGATACGATCGTCCAGCGGCGGCGCAAGCGTGTTCGCGGCGTGAGGTGAATACATGTCCTCCGCGTACATGACGAGAAGTCCGTACGGCACTGCCTGGGAATTCGTGATTGGCATAGGGGCGCCTCCCTTATTTTCTTGGCACTGACGGTCATGCCATGAGTCCAGATGATGTCCGCCGGTGCGAGTAGAATTTGAAACCGCCCTTTTGGCGAGGGAGGACGGTATCGCTACACCGGCGGACAGTCAAGGTACTGTCAAATTGACGACTGTCAGGCACAAGAAAATCCCCTGTTCGTCATCGTCGCAGCAAAGTTTTACGGGGTGGCTACAAAAGAAGTAGTGCCTGTGAGAGCCTGCCACGTCGCGAACCGCCGAAGCATCACCTCTCGGTAAGACTGAGCGTGCAGCCGATGCCGGCATGGCCGAAAATGATCGCTGACCGGACCGAATCATGGATAAGGAAGCCCTGGGCATGTCTGACCGACTTGAATCCTCGCAGTCTGCGTTCACGTTCACGAGTGGGTTGATGCGAGTTCTCGGCCCGATTATTTAAGCGCCCGCCCTGTCGGTGTTCAACAGCGGGCATCACCTCGTTTCGCGCCACCGCGTAGCTCTTGAGTTGGTCGGTCACGATGGCCCGCGGCGCATAACGTAACCCCTTGAGCAATTTGCGGAAGAATCGATTTGCCGCTCTGGCGTTTCGATGCTTCTGGACCAAGACATCGAGCACCTCGCCATCTTGATCGACTGCACGCCAGAGGTAAACAATCCTCCCATTGCTCTTGGTGAATACCTCATCCAGGTGCCAGACGTCGCCCCAGCGGACTCGATGACGACGAAGCCGCCGCGTAGTCGGTACCAAACTTCAAGCTCCAGAGCCTGACCGTCTCGTAGGAGACTTCGGCTCCACGCTCCAGCATCAACTCCTGCACGTCCCGGAAGCTCAAGCTGAAGCGAAAGTAGAGCCAGACGCAGTGGGCAATGATCTCCGGTGGAAAGCGGTAGCCGCGATAACTTGGCGTCGTTAAGGTATCCATGCCGCGATTGCACCATGCGGCTCCTCAATTTGACAATACCGAGCAGATTACGATCAAACACGTGATCCCGCTCTCAGATGTCCGATTGCAACGTCAACACTAAAACACCGACACTCCTGTTCGTGGAACATTTTCACTTCACATACGCGGAAAGAAGCTTGACGACTTGTTCCCCTGCGCAGTATCCAAGTGTCCGGTAGGATTTGAATCGCTCTTTGTCAAAAAACTGGTCTTTTGTGCTGTCGTGCGGGAACGCTTTGTTTGTCTCTTTATATTCAGTGAGCTGACGAGGGTCACTTTCGATCAAGGTTAATTTTGTGTAGATGAGCGTCCCTTTATCTATTTGTCCTCCAGGAGGATAACTAATCTCGCCAACTACAACATGACGCTGTGATCGTCCTGTAATAACGTCGGCTTTGAGAGGTGTAAAATTTACGTCGATTCTTATCTGCTCAGTTTTTGCGTATTGTATGAGACGTTTGAGATCTTCAAATTCAAATCCTGGGTCTTCTCCTGCATCTGAGCAGACGATAACCTTGCATCGCCTACGAAGCAGTTCGTAAACACCCAGATTTTCGATGTGACCGCCATCGGACAAGCTCACAAGCCTATCCCTTTCCGTCCCTCGCCCGAGGAGTTCCTTGATGAAGTACCAAGGCCAACATTGAATGATCTGACGAAAAAAGAAGTTGGATAGACGCAAGGATGGGAAACCTGGATTTCGTACCCAGACACCAAGACGTGCATTTAAGAGCGAAAGGAGAAAGACAAGCCCTCGATGGGTTGAGGGACCTGACTGCGGGTTCACCGCAGCTCCAGAAATCGCCATCGCATCTGCGAGTGTAAGACTGTTCGATTCAAATGCGGATGTTCCTCTCCACTTCGTGCTTGCAGAACCGCAGTGAAGCGGCGATAGCAGGAAAAAATCGCTTCGGCGGTTCTGCAAGGCTGGATTCTTACTACTCGGGAGGTTGACAGTTGCATTGATAAGATGAAGTGGCGCAAGGAAAGATTTTGCATCCGAAAGAGGCAAGGTTTCGTTGGTGTACGGAGGAAGTTGTTGCGGGGTTCTGAAGAATGTAGCTTGCAGATGCTGCAGCATACGTTGAGGAGAACTACTTCTGTCGGTCCATCCGAGAATGAAGGCTTCACTCAGGCGGTCACGATAGAAGGAAAACATCGAGATATTCTTCAGCGACGTACCCACCCAGAAGAGGATAAGTATCACGAACAAACCGCCTACGGTGTGCAATCCAAGATGCTGACGGTCTAGCCAAATAAAACGCCATACAAAGAAAGAGAGAGTAAGAAAAGTCCCAATACCAAGAAGATAAAACATGAAATTGGCAGCACGCCCACCGGTCCCGCCTAGCGGGTTCAGTTTGGCCAACACTGGAAGTGTCGTGAGGACTGCAACTAATAGGAATAGATTGAAATTCTCCCATAGAGCACTGAGAAAATCCTGAAGGGAGAAAGACGGGGCCTTTTCCCTTACAAGGAAGAACAGTCCTATGATCAAAAAGAGAACGGAAAGTCCGAGCAGCAATCCTTGAACTGAGCCCGAGAACGTTCGAGTTTTCAATGAAAAATCATCCCGAAAAGTAAAAATGAACGATACTACAAGCCAAGCTACAGCTAAGCTTAAGGCTAGCCTAAGAAACCATCCTAGCGGTTCTGTATTGGCTGCGGTGCTAATTTCACTCCCCCCCACAACCCCAGCCAGCCACGTGAAAGCATTTGTGAAGATCAAAAAGCTGAGGGTGGCGATGAGCGCGATCAATGTAGTGATTACCACAAAGGAAAAGAGTAATCCTTGAAGATAGTGGGAAGCAAGATGCAACCAGTCAATAATACCGCCGACCTTCTGCCGTGGAGCGAGATAGTTACATCGGAGACGGAGATGCTTAACTATCGAGCCACCGCCATCGCTTCCTTCGCCGAGAAACGGAAAGGGGGATTGATGGGTTCCGTTGTCGCGCGTAAGAGAGGTCAGGCACGATCCTATATATCCTCCTCCTGAAACTGTAGAGAGATAATCACACCATTTGAGCCCATCATCGTGCTCACCTAATCTCTGTAAAAGTCCGAGATTAAACGTAGCCGAACGAATACCGCCACCCGAAAGTGCTAGGCCGCGCAGATCATATGTTGTGGAGGGGGATGGACCCAGCTTATCAAACTCAGGCCTCTTCGTCGCCTTTCGCCGTTCGTTCAAATGATTGAGTTCAGCTTGAAAGACTTGCCCAAAATCGACCGCTGAGGACTCTTCAGTTTTTCCTTGTGTGTCTGCCACTACACTCCCTTTCTAGAAGTTGGCCTGGCGGTAGTAGGCCCGTCAGCAGTAGGTGGGCGAAAACTTATTCTAATACAAGCACCGGAGGTAGTGTCTGTCAAGCTGTAGGTAATTGATGGGTGCATAGCAATTTAGTGGCTAATCTGCGTATTGGTAGTCGCTTTGGCTCTTTCGGCCAGTTGCTAGTCCTGAAAATTCTCGATTTTTTCAGAGCTTATGACTTTTACGGCGCAGTGACCACAATTTTGTTATGCACCCGTAATTGATTAGCGGCTTGCAGAAGCTGGCCAGCCGGCATACAGTCCGCACTATGAGATCGGGGTGCCGCTGCGCAAGGTGCCAGTGGTCTTGCGCGAATTGACGGGCGTGGAGGTCATGCCAAGTGCGCTGACGCAGGATGCGCGCCGCCGGGCGGCGGGCAGTGTGGGGGCGGTCTATGAGCAGCTGACGAGCCATGCGGGGACGGTGCTGCTGCACGATTTTCCCCAGGGGCTGGGGGTCGAACGGCTGCTGGATGAAGAACTCAGCGTCAAGACGCGTGAACGCGGGTATGGGGAAGGGCAAGCCATTGGGGGGCTGGTCTACAACCTGGTGGTCAAGTCCCCTGGTTCCTGTAAACAGGTTAGGCAGCAGACGCAGCACTTCGCCGGGGTTGAGGGGTGGTGGGGGAAACCACCACCGTCGGTTCATCCAGTTGGCGTTGTCGCCGTAAGCTGCGAAGTTGTTGTTCAAATTCACTAAAGCACTTCTTGCCCCAGCGCTCACTGACCCGGATCAGGACGGCAAAGACCAGCTTGGTCACACTCCCCTCGTCCCATAGATGTGAAATGACCTTGGTCCGCCGCCGTTCTTCTTCAAAGGCCCGCTCGGCCAAGTTCGAGGTGCGGACATATTGTTGATGGCGCTGCGGAACGTAGAGGTGGTTGAGACTCGCTTGGGGATCATCGAGTAGGCAGCGACAGGCTTCAGGAAAGTCGCGCTGGTAGCGGGTCACAATCGCTTGCCGCCGGTGTTCGGCTGCCGTCACCGTCAGCGCATCGCGCATATCCATCACCAACGCCTTGAACTCCGGCCACGCCTGCGGCGGGATTTTCTGCTGGAGATTCTGCATTTTGTGAAACCAGCAGCGGAGCCGCAGGGACTTGGGCCAGATTACATCA
>JACQEL010001003.1 GCA_016200595.1 Deltaproteobacteria bacterium | reverse complement strand
GCGGGAAGTAGCGCAGTTGCAGCAGTGCTTTGCGCACGCGCAGCAGGGACAGCGACAGGTGGTCTTGGTGAGTGGCGAGCCGGGGATCGGCAAGACCACACTGGTCAACCAGTTTGTGGCGCGGCTCACTGACTCAGGCAGCGTGTGGATTGGGCGGGGACAATGTATCGAGCCCTATGGGCAAGGGGAAGCGTATCTGCCGCTCCTCGAAGCCCTCTGGCGTTTACACCGCGAGCCGGGAGGAGACCGGCTTAGAGCCGTGTTGCACCAGCATGCCCCGACGTGGTTGGCACAGTTACCAGCGCTCGTGGACGTTGCCGAACGCATGGCATTACAGCGGCAAGTCGCGGAGGCAACCCAGGAGTGCATGCTCAGGGAACTCTGTGAGGTGCTGGACGTGCTAACGGCAGAGCAACCGCTGCTTCTGGTGCTCGAAGACCTGCACTGGAGTGATACCGCCACCCTCGCGTGGGTAACAGCTGTGGCGCGACGCCCGGAGCCCGCACGGCTGCTCATCATCGGCACCTATCGCCCCACCAATGTGGTTGGACAGGCCTATCCCTTGCGTGGCCTAGTGCAAGAGTTAAGGGTGCATCGGCTCTGTCGGGAAGTGCGCCTCAAGCTCCTGCACACTGACGATGTCACGGCGTACGTGCGACAGCGGTTGGGAGACGAGGTCGCCACCACAGAGGTCGCGTTGCGCTTCTACCGGCGCACGGAGGGGAATCCCTTGTTCCTGGCGGCGAGTCTCGATGCCCTCATCGAGCAGGGAGTGGTAGTCGAAGCAGACGGCCGGTGGGTCCTGCGCGGGGACCTCGCGGCTCTCGATGCCAGCGTCCCGGAGGATTTGCAGCAGCTCATCACTAAACAGGTCGAGGCATTGGGGGCCGAGGGCCAAGAGCTGCTCGCGGTGGCCAGTGTCAGTGGCGTGACCTTCACGACGGCCGAGGTGGCGGAGGGCTGCCGACAGGAGCTGGATGCCACCGAAGCACGCTGTGCGCAGCTCGCCCAACACGGGCAGCTCATTGAGGAAGATATCTTTGTGGAGTGGCCCGACGGCACCCTCACAATGAGATATCGTTTTCGCCATGCGCTCTATCAACAGGTGTTGTATACACGGCTGAGCATGGGCCAGAAGGTCCGACTCCACCGGCGCATTGGGGAGCGCACAGAGGCCGCCTATCGTGGCCACGAGATCGAGGTCGCCAATACGTTGGCCGTCCATTTTGAGCGCGGGCGGACGCATGGCAAGGCCGTGCGGTATCATCAACTGGCCGCCGAGCAGGCCTTGCAGCGGAGCGCCTACCACGAAGCTCTGCGGCACTGTCAGGGGGGCATAGCCCTGCTCTCCGCACTTCCGGACACAGCGGACCGTGCCCAACAGGAACTCGCCTTGCGGCTCTTGCTGAATACGGTGTTGGCGATAACCCGAGGCTTCGCGGCGCCTGAGCTGACCGACAACCTACCCCGCGCACAGGAGCTCTGCCAATATGTCACCGATCCCGACCGTCTTGTGCCGGCATTAGTAGGACTGAGCCGGTTCGCCCTCTTCCGTGCCGACCGCGCCACGGCAGAAGCCGTCGGAGAGCAGATGCAGCAGTTGCTACCGCACGTTCAGGATACAGCGCTGGCTGTACAGCTTTGTGCCCCACTCGGAACCTGCGCGTTCTACTGCGGCAGGCTTTCCCGCGCGCGAGACCATTACGAGCAGGTCCTGGCGCACCGTGACCTGTTCGATCGCCGCACGTGGCCGCTCTTTTTCGGGGGTGATCCGGTCGTGGTCGCCCTGGTATACTCTGGCTGGTGTCACTGGCTCGCCGGGTGGCCAGATGAGGCCTGGTGCCGTGTGGCACAAGGCCTTGCCCGTGCCGAAGAGATTGCGCATCCGTTCATGATCACCGCGGCCTTATTCTCCGTCACGCTTGTACAGCTGTGGCGCGGCGACCTGAGCGCGGCGCAGCACTCTGCCCAGCGGCTGGTCACCCTCGCCTCTGAGCAGGGTTTTTCTCTGCATCGATGGCTAGGGACCCTGGTCCAGGGATGTATCAGCATCCAAGGGGGCGAGGTCGAAGTGGGGGTGGCCAGCATAACAGCGGCGCTGCCACAGTATCATTCCACTGGCACACGGCTTGGCTTACCCTTTTTTCTTGCGTCTCTTGCCCACGGCTACGCTCAGCTCCATGAGGCGGAAAAGAGTGAGGCGACCCTCACTGAGGCGCTCCACTTGACCGCCACCACGCTGGATCAGTTTTGGGAAGCAGAACTGCATCGGCTGAAAGGCGAGCTGACGCTCGCCCCGTCTAGCGTCCAGAGTCTAGAGTCAAGACCAATCCACAGGCGAGCGGCAAAGATTACCGATCCCCAGCCCCTCACCCCCAGCCGCCAAACCGCAGCCGAAGCCTGTTTTCGCCAGGCCATCGACGTCGCTCGTCAGCAGGGAGCGAAATCGTTAGAGCTGCGCGCCACCATGAGTCTCGCCCGGCTGTGGCAGCAACAAGGGAAGCGCGGTGAAGGTCACCAAATGTTACTTTCATGCTATGATTGGTTCACCGAGGGATGGGACACCACGGACCTGCAGGATGCCAAGGCTCTGCTGGCGGAACTCTCGTAGGCGCTTTTTCCTCCCATAAAGCTTCCCACTCTGCGTAGCGCGCTTCATCGGCGAGGCGTGCCTCTTGGTAGAGAAAGTCTACGACCGCTTTGTACTCGGCGTCTGAAACCATACTCCTCCACAGTCGTCAGTTAGGCAAACGATGAACGCGGAATGCGGAATGATGAATAGGGAAAACGAAAAGAACGGGAATTCAGTTCATCATTCATCATTCCGTCATGATAAGGATAGACAAAAACGCGGGTGTTGCCCTGCTCCGCCGGGCATACCATGGTCCCGCGATGAGCACAGCGGTTGAGCAGCACGGATATTTGTTGGTCCTTGCCGCGAACCATGATGACCGGCTGCTGACCAATGAAGCGCGTCACGAAGTCCCCTGGTTGAGGAATCTCACTGTCGTGGCCGACGAACACCCAACCGCGAGAGAAGATCTTATCCATCTCTGCGGTGAAAATGCGCGGGTCGGTGTAGAGTGAGGCGTGGATGCGATCGTCCGCGATTAAGGTTTCGTAGCTTGTGACCATTTCCGGCTGCATAAGTTCCTCTCGGTTGACGTAGTAGTTTACAGTGGTGCACATTACCGATTTGCGCTATTAGTGACTAGGCCGGCATGGTCAAGTTGACTAGAATTCTAGTCTTCGGTAGTTTGTCTGCATTACGGCGTGGACAGTTACCCTGAAGGAATCGGTAATCGCAGACTTGCGCTGGTTCGGCCGCAAGACCGGACGCTTGCTACTCAATGAAGCAACAAAGCGTCTGAGCACTGATCCTTTGGTTGAAACACAGCGCATGAAAACTTTGCGACCTAATACGATCGCCCAACGTGAACTGCGGTTGTTCGGTAAGTATCGAGTCTTGTTCAACGTAGCTCCAACCGAAGAACTGGTAACCATTGTTCTCGTGGGCGAGAAACAGGGTGAAGCTCTCATCGTTCAGGGGAAGAGGTTTACTGCACACTATGAAAGTGATTCCGTTAAGTGAAGCTAAAGCGCACCTGAGTCGGTATGGGCACTTGTGCCATGACGAACCGGTGATCGTCACGGTCAACGGCGTGCCCTCGTTTCAATTAGTGCCATTAGAAGAAGACGACGACTTGATTGACCGATTGCTCGAACATCACCCGAAATTCCGCCGGCTTCTTCAAGCACGGCTGCGGGAACGAGATGTTTCAGTTAAGGAAGCGGCACGACGTTTGTGATGAGGTTGATGATGTAAGACGGATCCGCCGGCCTCTATCAGCGTATAGGGAATACCGATGAGTAACTGGCTCCAGCGTCTGTCCTCGCAGAGAGCACGAGTGTCTCCTTGAGGGAATCTGCCTGATGGTATAATCTACCATCAGTATGCCTAAAGCCCGTCGGCTACTTCACGTCAAAGATGATCTGCCGAACGGGCTGCTCAGGGAGATCCGCATCTATGAAGTCCCGGTTAGCCGGACCTATGATGTCCAGGAAGTCCTGCAAGGCAAATTATGAAAGTGCGGCGCATTAAGATTGGTATCCGTCGGCCAGAAGAGTCTCTTAAGGAGGCGAAAGCAATAGCAAGACACCTCAAAGCTGGGGAAAAACTTCCTGAACGCGAGGAAGAACTCTACTTTGCGGATCTCGCCACGTTGCGTAAGGTACTCTCTCCGAAGCGATTGGCTCTCTTATGGGCAATTGTGGAACATGCGCCCCACTCCGTGCGAGACTTGGCCGAACGAGTGGGACGCGATATTAAGAACGTGAGCCAAGACCTAGCCTTATTGTCACGTCTAGGGTTAGTTGGGCTGAAAGGGGCTCGCCGTGGGGAGGCTCAGACTCCTACTCTTCCCTATGACGAAATCGAACTCAACTTGAGAATCCACCTGTGAAATGTTTCGCAGAGAGAGTTTTTACTTTACAGCGGTTTGCACTTGCATGAAGAGAGAAAGAAGGTAGGCCGGAAGAAGCGGAGCGTTTCCGGCAGAGACGAGCACGCCGGGAACGGCCTGCGGCCTTATCCCGGCCTACGACTGAGAAAGCTGTAGCTCATCTAACAGCGATTTCGTCTCTTGCAAATCTGCCATGTGCCAGTAAAGGAGCAAACGATGTACTCACTGAAAGATCAAGCGTGTATCGTCGGCGTTGGCGAAACTCCGCACACCCGCGGGACTGACAAGACCGAATTTGCTTTAATGTTAGAGGCCTCAGTAAAAGCCATCGCTGATGCCGGGCTCACGCCACATGACATCGATGGGATTATTCCTCCTCCCTCGCCATTCGCTACAGCGGAACATTTTGCCGCGAACCTTGGCATCGAAGACTTGCGCTACTCCGTTACTGTCCACATGGGTGGTGCCAGTTCGCTCACCGCCTTGCAAAGCGCCGCTTTGGCAGTTGCTTGTGGTGTGGCGAAAAACGTGCTGATTCCGTTTGGTTGGAAAGGCTATTCCGGCGCCCGGGTGCGTAGCCTTGGCGGCGGGGAAAACGATAGCCTCGCCAACACGCTCTCTAGCCTTATGACCACCCTCAACGAGTATTATTTGCCCTATGGCGCGTCGGTACCGGTGCAGTGGTACGCCTGGCTTGCCACTCGTCACAAAGAGATCTACCACGTCGCCGATGAAGCCACAGGCGCCATTGCGGTCGCCTCGCGTAAGCATGCCCACCTGAACGACAAGGCCTACATGCGTGGCCGGCCACTGACGATGGAGGACTATCTGAACTCCCGCTGGGTAGCAAAACCTTTCCGCTTGTTCGACTGTTGTCTGGAGACCGATGGCGCCTGTGCCGTCGTTATCTCGTCGGCAGCACAGGCCCAGGACTGTCAACGCACGCCCGTGTATATTGCCGGCATTGCGGAAGGGCATCCCTATCCAGCGGACGATATTCCAGCTCGGCCCGATCCTTTCGTCATTGGCTTGAGCTTCGCGACTCCCAAGGCGCTACAGATGGCGGACATTTCCCTGAAAGATATTGATTTTGCCGAGATCTATGACTGTTTTACCTATGTGGTCCTGCTGCAACTAGAAGCATTAGGCTTCTGCAAGCGTGGCGAAATCGCGGATTTTGTCAAAGGCGGACGGGTGGAGCTTGGCGGTGAACTCCCTATTAACACGCACGGTGGCCTGCATTCAGAAGCGCACGTGGGAGGGATAAATCATATCGTCGAAGCGACCCGACAGTTACGGCACGACTGCAGCGAACGGCAAGTACCAGACGCCCAACTCGGGCTCGTTACTGGCTGGGGCGACTTTGGCGACGGCAGCCTGGCGGTCCTGCGCCGGTAAGATACAGAAGAACGGCAGGCACAGCCTGACCTACTCTGTTTGCCTCCTCAAAGGGGGATTCGCATTTGCCTGTGTTCCTGAGAGTGGCTTTCACTCGCATGGGTCCTTTGCTGGGAGCGCGGGCGTCCCGCCCGCTGTGAAAGGCGACCAAGATGGTCGCGCTCCCAGGATGTGTCCAAGCGCAAACCGCTGTAGTGCTGAGCCGCGCGTCAGCAAGCGGCCATGTGGCCGCTCCCTTACAGTTGCGGCTCAGATCACACACTGCTTCCTTTAACAAAGACGGACGCGCCTCAATCCCCGACCATTTCTTCCCCGACTCGTGGGGCAGTTGGCGTAACCACCGGCCGCCGCAGCCGTAGCCGCTCGGCTAGTCGCCGTAAGGCTGCTGGTAAACGCACCAGGCGGGTCTCCAAGTCGTCAAATAATGAGTAAGCCACTGGAGTCACTAGTAGTGTGATCAATAGGCACAGACTCTGCCCGCCGATCACCACCACGGCAATGCCGCGATGGCTCTCCGCCGCCGGACCCTGACCGAACAGCACGGGGAGCATACCTGCTACCAGAGCGAGGGTGGTCATCAAGATCGGACGGAGCCGCTCGCGGTTGGCGGTAATAATCGCCTCATCACGCGGCATGCCCTGAGCGCGCAGGTTGATAGTGTGATCGACCTGCAGAATCGAGTTCTTCTTGACGATACCGAAGAGTAATAAGACGCCCAGGATGCTGAAAATTGCCAACTGCTGACCGGCGATCCACAACGAGAGCAAGGCAAACGGGACTGACAAGGGCAAGGAGAGCATGATGGTGATGGGATGCAGAAAACTCTCAAATTGTGCGGCCAGCACCATGTACATGCCGATGATCGACAACAAGAAAGCCAGCTTGAAGCTGTCCATCATTTCGGCGAACATCTTGCCCATACCGGTGACCCCAGTCAGGTAGCCCGGCGCCAGGCCCATTTTTTTCACCTCGGCGTCAATCTCGGAAATAGCATCACCCATCCCCTTGCCTTTGGCCAAGTTGCCGGTGAGCGTGATCTGACGCTGACGCTCTTGCCGGTCGATCTGCACGGGCCCGGTGCCGGGGATCATGTTCACCACGTTATCCAGTTGGACCTGACCTACGGTATCAGAAGGAATAGTCACCGCCTGAACGATATCCCGGCGATTCCGGGCTTCCGGAGTCAGCCGCAAGCGCACGTCATAGAGTTCGTCACCTTCGCGATAGGTGGTGATCTTTTCCCCAGCCACCATAATGCGCAGGGTTGAGGCAATATCAGCCGCTTCGATGCCGAGGTCTGAGGACTTGCGCCGATCCAGATGGACTTGCAGTTCGGGATTGCCTCCTTCAAAGGTCGAATCGACATCGACGATGCCCGGGAGCTGCCGCACCCGTTTTTTCAGTTCGTCAGTATATTTCTGGAGCTGAGTTAAATCCGGGCCGCGCACGTTGTAGGCAATGTCAACATTCTGCACGCCGCCGCCACTGATGGGCAAGATGTTATCCACACTGACCCGCACCTGCGTAAAGGCTTTCACCTTCTCGCGTGCTATCGCCATGATCTGTTGCTGACTAATAGAACGATGCTCATACTCGGTCAGTTTGACGACGATTGATGCGCGGGTGACGCTCTCACCTACAGAGGTACCAACCAAAGTGAGCAAATGCGCCACCCCTGGGAGAGGACGAATGTCCGATTCGATATCCCGCGTGACCGTGTCCGTCTGAGCCAAAGAATAACCGGGTGGAGTCTTGAGGTTGATTTCAAACTCGCCGCGGTCATCGTTGGCCATCATCGTGGAACGCACGTGTTTAGCAATGAACGGCGTTGAGACCAGCACGCTAATGGCCAGACAGACGATGGCCCAACGGTGGCGCATCGACCACCTCAGCATGACGGTGTAGCCACGGTCGAGCACTCCATAAAAGCGTGACTCACGCGACGAGTGTGCATGCTGGGCAAGCCGTTGAGGAAGAAACCGGGAGCACAACATAGGGGTGAGCGTAAACGCCACCAGCAGCGAGACCATAATCGAGAAGGCCATGGTGAAGCCGAAGCTGCTGAGCCACATTCCCATCGTACCCTTGAGAAATCCCACCGGTACGAAGATCACCACCAGAGACAGCGTGGTTGCACTCACTGCCAGTCCGACCTCGGCAGTGGCTGCTCGCGCCGCTTCGTAGGCGCTCATGCCTTTTTCTTCAATGTAGCGATAGATGTTCTCCAGCACCACGATGGCATCGTCGATGACGATACCGACCGCCAGTGTCAACCCGAGGAGGGTAATGCGGTTGAGCGAGTATCCAGCCGCGGCCAGCAGTGTATATGTGGCGATGATCGACACTGGAATAGAGACCGCGGCGATTAAGGTTGAGCGTAAGTTGCCGAGGAAGAAGAACACGATGATGCTGGCAAACAAAGCCCCTAACCAGAGGTGCTTCTGCACCTCATGGACCGACTCACGGATAAAATTCGACTGGTCGCGGGTAATTTCGACCGCTACACCGGCGGGCAAGAGTT
>JACQEL010000988.1 GCA_016200595.1 Deltaproteobacteria bacterium | reverse complement strand
TCTTTTTCCACGATGAGACCCAGCGGCGCCTCGCCGAAGACTCCAAGCGGCAACTGACTGAATCCGGGCGCTTCTCTCAACCGATTGTGACAGAGATCGTTTCGGCTACAGAGTTCTACCCGGCTGAGGAGTATCACCAGCATTATCACGAGAAGAATCCGGTGCGTTACCAGTTCTACCGTTGGAATTGTGGACGGGACCAGCGCTTGGCCGCGCTCTGGGGGGCCAGTCCAACCGCGACCTCTCATGCCCAGTCTGAGCCGTAAGCAGGGTGCATCCCACGGAGACGCTTGATACGACTTTTGCTTGTCTTGGTTGGCTCGAAGCCTCAATGCTCCTTGGTCACACTTCCTTAACGGTGCAGTGCTCCCATCATTTCTGCCGGATACCGAGTGCCTGAGGGGAAGCCGACCGGTACCAGCGCCTCGATGCGCTTGACCACGTCTGCCGTCAAGGAGACGTTGAGCGCGGCGACATTCTCTTCCAGATACTGACGCCGCTTCGTGCCCGGAATCGGGATAATATCCTCCCCCTTGGCCAGCAGCCAGGCAAGGGCAACCTGGGACAGCTGACAGTGTAACTCAGTCGCTATTGTCTCGAGCCGTTTCACGATTGCGAAATTGCGTGGAAAATTATCTTTGTTGAAGCGCGGGAAAAGGGGGCGCACGTCACCTTCCGGAAACGCGTCTGGCGAGGTGAATCGTCCGGTCAGAAACCCCCGCCCCAGTGGGCTGTAGGCGACAAAACCAACCCCAAGTCCACGACAAACGGGCAAAATCTCAGCCTCAACCTCCCGCGTCCACAACGAATACTCGGTCTGCAACGCCGCGATCGGATGCACGGCGTGCGCCCGACGAATGGTCTGTGGAGCCGCCTCGCTCAGACCCAGGAAACGCACCTTCCCGGCACAGACAAGATCCGCCATCGCCCCGACGGTGTCTTCGATCGGGACCGCCGGGTCAACCCGGTGCTGATAGTAGAGGTCAATGGTATCTACGCCGAGACGACCCAGGCTCGCTTCGCAGCTTGCTTTGACATGCCCTGGAGACCCATTGACGCCTCCTGGGCTCCGCCCGTCAGGGGCACGCACGGCACCAAATTTAGTGGCGAGCACGACCTGGTGACGCCGCCCGCGAATCGCTTGCCCGATCAATTCCTCGTTCTGCCCTAGACCGTAAACATCGGACGTATCCAGAAAATTAATGCCGAGATCAAGGGCACGGTGAATAGTGGCAATCGACTCCTGATCGTCACGACCCGCATAGAAATCCGACATGCCCACACAACCAAGACCAAGAACTGAAACAGTGAGGCCGCTTTTGCCGAGTTGCCGTTGTTGCATGCAGTTCCCTCTTCGTGGCTGGATTACCGGCGAACGCTGCCGGTGTGCGGCGCTGGTTAGGTTTCTACCTCCATTTTGAAACCTCCAATAGTGTACCTATAAGCTAATCTTACGCCTGCTCCCGGGCGGCGTCTAACGCGTTCAGGGTGAGCCCCGCGCTTGTCAGCAGTCGGCTCGACCCGGTTGTTAGGCGGCTTCACTTAGAGTGCTGCTCCCTCAGAGTCTGTTCCTTGGCTTCAGAAACGTCGATTTTGCTGAACGTTGTCACGGGCACTGCGACCGTCTCGCTCCATTCCTTCCGGGTTCGAATCTCATGCTCAATAGCTTTGGCCGTGCCGGCTACGAGATATTTCTCGCCACACTGCTAACAGACCCCAACCGGGACTTCACGGAAGACATACAAGTTCCCTTTGTAGCAATAGTCTAGTGCCGCCACCTCTTCTTTGACCTCCCTGCCACAAAATGAACAGTCTCCATATTCATGCATCGGTCGCTCCTTTGGCTCTTCTCGTCCGCTTGCTACATCTAGGAACCTGATGCTCCAACCATCCGAATATTGCAGTCCCAAGACGACAAGGCGGTCAAGCACAGAGTCCGGACCCGTCTTTACGAATCCTATAGACTCCCTGCCTTCTGCACTTGGCTGCGGAGCGCTGCTTCGGGTAACTCAATCGGGAGAGCGACTCCTTTATCAGCAAACGCGAACTGAGCGCTTATAGGGTACCGCCCTCGCACCCGTGGACAGCAGACTGTGATCTTCTACTCTTCTTGCCTGTCAATTTGTTACTAAACGGTGAGCGCTCCACCGCACGAACTTCCCGACCCCGCCGTGCACCCGTAGCAGTGTGTTCCTACGCGAATGTCTCTGTGGACCAAGAGGTCAGCAAGAGTACGGATTGGCCAGTCGCCAAGGCGGAGTGGTCTCCCATCGCCGAGTCGCAGATCAAGCATTTGATTGAAATCGCAGTCGTACAAAAAGCCGTCCCACGAGATGCTGACCAGATGGCGGCACATGAGGCCCTCAAGAGTGCTAGGATTGAAAGCGGTGGCAAGCAGTTCCAGGTAAGCGTCGAAATTTTTTTCTCGTTGCAGCATGTGCGCAAAACGCGCAATTGGCATGTTGGTCAGCGTGTACAAATGATTAAAAGTGAGGCCGAACCGCTCGCTGAGTTCTCGCTTATAGTCAGCTTCCAATTTCTCTTGGGGCGGGGGTAAGAACGCTCCAACTGGATTATAGACTAAGTTGAGGGTGAGCCCTGAACCTTCTCGCCCGTATCCCACCGCGTTCAATTGCTGCAGGGCGCGAATGGATTTCTCGTAGACGCCTTGGCCGCGCTGTTTATCGACATTATCTTGAGAATAGCACGGTAAACTCGCGACAATCTCGACTTCCATCTCAGCCAGGAACTCGACTAAATCTTCCTGCCCTGGCTCGAACAAGACGGTCAGGTTGCAACGGTCCAGCACATGACGGCCGTCATGGCGTGCCTCCATAACCAAAAAGCGAAAAGAGGGATTAAGTTCTGGTGCTCCGCCGGTGATATCTACGGTTCGTGCCTCAGCTGCACGGACGAATTCGAGCGCTAGCTCGGCAGTCCGACGGTCCATGCGTTCAGGTCGCTTTGGCCCAGCATCGACGTGGCAGTGAACACAAGCTTGGTTGCACAGCTTACCGACATTAATCTGGACGGTATCAATGCCGCTTCGTCTAAGGTGCATTCCTTCCTGGCGCACTCGCGCTGAAAAGGGAAGTACTGTGGCCCGTCTGCTTGGCTCATTCTCATCCAGGCTCAGCGCACTTCCCTGACTCGGCTGTTCTCTTTTGTCTCTTTTATCGTTCAGCACCTTTACCCTCGGGCTTCGTTGCTGCCCAGGTGGCGGCTAAAGCCCACCATGTCGGTGAACATGATGGCGGCGAGTTTGCGAGTCTCGGCCGTTTCTGTTTGTGGTGGTTCCTCGCTCATGGGGGCCATTATGTGGCGCACTCTTACCAGTTGTCAAATGAGGTGAAGAGCAAGTTTGCTCATTGTTGGTTTGCGTGCTTTGATCACTGCCCGCGCAGCACTTGCGTGACGCTCACGTCACTCGCATCCACTTCAACAATCAAGTCACCGCCACGCCGTCCAACGTAATCTTTTGGTCCGTAGTTGACGCGCCAGCGCAACCCATGCTCAAAGCTCTGGCTGATAGTGATGACACTTCGTGCCACGTCCACACCCGCTTCGCGAGCACGTTTGTTCGCAGCCGCCAGCACACGCGCCAAGGAGACAGCAAGCTCATCTTGAAGGACCTCAGTCGTTAGGGTCGCAGACATGGGAAAACTCCTCTGGTTGAGCAAAGAGCGCTTGAGGGTCGGCCACTTCGCGCACCTGTCCATCCGGGGTAATGAGGTAGATTGTCTCTTGTGCAATGACGAACTCACCCACGTAGGCCGCGCCTTGCAAATCAGGATCGTCACGCACCGCACGTTTGTCAGTCTCGCTGGGTTCTTGCAAGAAGTCGGTCCCAGTGTTCGGGTGCGTGTGAAACGAAGCCACAATAACATTCCCGCTTATTGTACAACCGGGGTGTGGTGGGACAAGGATGGAATTGGGGTCGCCTTGCGGCCAGCGCACAACGCTCAATTTGCGAGCTGAGACCTGTATCACAAACCCACCCTCTTCGTGTCCGCCGTCGCTGCCTGGATGTGAGTCTTGCCACGCTTGTCGAAGCGCTTCACGAACAAGCGGGTGATGCAAAATTGCGCGAGGTCTTCTCGGCATAGGCGTTTCGGATGAAAATAGATGCTTTCACTTGATTGCTGGTTGTTGAAGACGTAGAGGTAAAATGGACAAGGAGGATGGTCCCTGTATTCATTCATAGTTCAGCATTCATCGCTTATTTGAGCCCTGCCTTGCGTAAATTGTTGAGGTGCCGCTCCAGTTCTGCTGGATTATTAAAAGCCTGATTCCGCCGCCACTCCTCCGTCGTAAAATTTGGACTTAAGCGTAAGACTTCCCCTGCTTCAGTCCGCGCTTCTTCATACCGGCCTAAATCACTATACGAACAGGTTAGCCCCATGTGGGAGTTCATAGAGTTTGGATTGTAGACGAGAAACCTTTTGAATGTGACAATCGCCTCTTCGTTGTGCCACGCCTGGTGATAAGCAATACCCAGTGCCAGTATGTACTCTGGCGGATAGTGGGGGTTGAGCCGCATCGCTGTCTTGGCCATGGCGATGGCTTCCTCTGCCCGCCCTGCCGGGCCTAGAATCCGAGACAGCCGCTCATAACTATCGGGGTTATTGGGATCGAGAGCGACCGCTCGTTCTCCCTCGGCAATCGCTTGATCGGGCTGGTTTTGCACTCGAAGGACCGCGCCTAATACGCTATGGGCCAGAGGCAAGGAGTCGTCCAGTGCAACGGCTGTTTGTGCCGCGGCAAAGGCGTGCTCAAGGGTCTGTCGGTCCCGGCTCCATTGCCAAACCCACTCCGCGAGGTAGGTCCCACCCCGGCGTGCGTACGCAGCGGCATATTGGGGATCCAGGGCAATAGCTTTCTCGAACATCTGCCGCGCTTGAGCAGTGGCCTCTTTCGTGTCGCGCCCAAAATACTCCAGTCCGCGCAAGTAGTAGTCGTAGGCTTCCAGATTGTTGGTGGGAGCACGCCGGAAACGTTCTTGTTCTTCGGGCGTGAGTTTGACTTTCAGCGCTGTGATGATTTTCTGTCCGATTTCATCTTGCAGGGCGAAGATGTCTTTAAGGGGCCGGTCATACCGTTCCGACCACAAGTGATAGCCAGTGGTGGCATCGATCAACTGCGCGGTGACTCGGACCTGATCAGCTGCCTTTCGTACGCTGCCTTCCAGCACGTACCGCACCCCCAGCTCTTTGCTCACGTCTTGCACCTTCACCGGTTTTCCCTTGTACGTAAAGGCGGAGTTGCGGGCGATGACAAACAGGCTCGAAATTTTGGACAGGTCAGCAGTGAGATCTTCGGTGATGCCGTCACTGAAGTATTCCTGTTCAGAATCATTGCTCAGGTTGACGAGGGGTAGCACGACAATTGAGGGTTTGTCGGGGAGCGGCAGCAACGGAGGCTGCGCCTCCTGAGTGATGAGTGATAGATGAATGATGAATGTCGGAAGAGAAGGGAACCGCAGGAGGACGATCCCTCCGAGCAACAGGAGGCTCACGAACACGAGCACGACTGTGCCCACCCGACGGGGGAGCCTCAAGCGTTGCAGCCGTAGCGTCTGACCTACCCCTTTCGGGGACTCGGACAGCAGGGCATAGACCGGGAACCGCTGCTCGATGTTCTTGAGCTTCGGCTGCCCCAGCGAGGCGACCGTGCCGAGAGCGAGTTTCTTCTCGACCTCTTGGTACACGATCTGTGAGACGCAAATGGTATTAGGCTCAGCCAGGGCTTGCAGCCGGGCAGCGATGTTGACGCCATCACCGAACACATCCCCATCCCGCTGGACAATGTCGCCTAGGTGAATACCGATACGGACATGAATCTGCTCCT
>JACQEL010000141.1 GCA_016200595.1 Deltaproteobacteria bacterium | reverse complement strand
GTAGCGCAGCCTGGTAGCGCACTCGCTTGGGGTGCGAGTGGTCGGCCGTTCAAATCGGCTCACCCCGACCAGTCAGTGAAAGGCGACCGCGTCAATGGTCGCCTTTCTTCTTCATCGGCTTTCTGCTGAAATGCTTCTATGATCATTCTCGTATCGAATGACGACGGGATTCATTCTGAGGGCTTGCGCGCTTTGGAAGAGGCGTTGAAGGCAGTCGGAGAGATTTATACGATTGCCCCGGACCGTGAGCAAAACGCGGTGAGCCACGCGCTGACTCTGCACCGGCCTCTGCGTATCGAGGAAATCGCGCCGCGGCGCTTCGCCGTTAACGGCACACCAACCGACTGCATTAATCTGGCGGTGAAAGGTTTTCTTCCGGTCCGGCCGCAGCTGGTCGTCTCTGGCATCAATAAGGGCGCAAACTTGGGAGATGATGTGACCTACTCTGGGACTGTGTCCGCCGCGATCGAGGGCTCTCTCTTAGGAATTCCTTCGATTGCCATGTCTCTGGTGACCCGCGGAACAAACTATCACTTTGGTCCGGCGGCCGAGTTCGCCGCGATATTAGCCTCCGAGGTGATTACCCAAGGGATGCCACCAGACACGCTCCTCAACGTGAACGTCCCTAACCTTTCCCGGCAAGAGATTAAAGGCTACCGTCTGACTCGCCAGGGCAAGCGACACTACGCGGACACGATCGAAGCCCGCATCGATCCCCGCGGGAGAAAATACTACTGGATCGGCGGAGATGATCTCGGCTTCGACCCGGCTGAAGGGACGGATTGCGTCGCGGTGCACGAGGGGTTCATCTCTGTAACGCCTTTGCATGTAGACCTGACTAATTACCGTGCGTTACAAGAAATGCGCGACTTGAGGTTACCATGGCGATAAGGTACACGCAGGCACGTGAACAGATGATCCGCGAACAGTTGGTGAAGCGTGGCCTTACTGACCCGCTTATCCTTGCCGCCATGGGCCAGGTACCGCGCCATCTGTTTGTCGCAGAGTCCCTGCGTGACCGTGCGTATGAGGACTCCCCCTTGCCGATCGGCGAGGACCAGACGATCTCTCAACCGTATATGATCGCGCTCATGGCCGAAACCCTGAAGCTCGCCGAGGGCGAGAAAGTGCTTGAAGTTGGCACCGGATCGGGTTATCTGTCCGCGGTCTTGGCCGAGCAAGGGGTCCAGGTATGTTCAGTTGAGCTATCGGCACGTTTGGCTGAACGAGCGCGGGTAACCTTACAGGCGCTGGGTTACGATAATGTGAGGGTTCATGTTGGCGATGGCACGCTGGGCTGGCCGGTGGAAGCGCCTTTTGACGCCATTGTGGTTGGGGCCGCTGCTCCCTGCCTGCCCCGACCGTTGCTCGACCAGCTTCGGCTGGGCGGACGCCTCGTCGTCCCCATGGGGGAAGAGGAACTGCAAACGTTGGTGCGGGTGTGGAAGGAACCACAAGGGCTGCGCGAAGAATACTTCGGCGAGTGCCGATTCGTAAAGCTCAGTGGCGCCTACGGTTGGGAAAGCTATCTCTCGACTCAGTGACTACGGTCCTCCTCACTCTGCCCCGCAACCGCCATGCAGACAATTTACCTCGATCACAATGCGACTACTCCCTTGCGGCCTGAGGTGCTGGTAGCCATGCTGCCATACCTCAACGTTCACTTTGGCAATCCGTCCAGCGTGCACCGGGCTGGACGGCGAGCAAAACAAGGACTGGAAGAAGCACGGGAGCAGGTGGCCGCATTTATGAAGGCGCGTCCCGCTGAGGTATTGTTCACCAGCGGTGGCACAGAAAGTAACAATCTCGCCCTGCGTGGCATGCGACGGGCAACCTATGACACCGGCAAGCATATCATCACCACTGCGATTGAGCATTCATCGATCTTAGAACCCCTCCGTAGGCTCGCTGGTGAGGGAATCACAGTGACTACCCTTCCGGTAGATCGTGAAGGGCGAGTGAGCGCCGAGGACTTGGCCGCAGCTCTACGGCCAGAAACCACGCTGGTCAGTATTGGCCTGGCGAATCACGAAGTCGGCACAATCCAGCCCATCACCGCGCTCAGCCGAATGATCCACGAGCACGATGTGCTGCTCCACGTGGATGCCGTGCAGGCCGCAGGGAAGCTGCCCCTCGAGGTTCACTCTTTAGGCGTAGATTTGTTGTCACTCTCGGCGCATAAGCTTTACGGCCCCAAAGGCATCGGTGCACTCTACGTGCGGAAGGGGACAAATCTCCTGCCGCTGATGAGTGGTGGGGCACAAGAGCGCGAGAAGCGACCAGGAACCGAGAACGTCGCCGCTGCCGTCGGCTTCGGGGTGGCTGCGACCTTGGCAGCCCAAGAAATCGAGTGGCAAGCTGCACATTCTCTGCGTCTGACTACCCGACTATGGGAAGGTATTCAGGACAAAGTTTCTCACGTTTCTCTCAATGGTCCAGAACGCGACCGCCTGGCCAATACTTTGAACGTCAGTTTCGCTGGCGCCGCCGGAGAAGGCTTGATGATGGGGCTCGACCTCGCGGGCATCGCGGTTTCAACTGGCTCAGCATGTGCAGCTGGTTCAATCGAGCCTTCGCATGTGCTTTTGGCGTTGGGCCGTGATGAAGCCATGGCGAAGAGCGCTATTCGTTTCAGTGTCGGCAGAGACACGACTGAACAAGAGATTGATCGGGTGCTAGAAGTACTGCCTAGCGTAGTCGAACGTGTCCGGGCAGCGGCACGATCTCAGTCCTGAGTCCCGAGTGCTGAGTCCTGAGCAATGAGTATTAAAAACCAGAAACGAAAGTTATAATTCACTATGTTCTCAACTCAGCACTCAGCACTCAGCACTCAGCACTTTTCGAGCGAAGCGAGAAGCAAGCGGGTATTAGCTGCCCTCAGTGGAGGGGTAGATAGCGCCGTGGCTGCGGCTCTTCTCGTCGAGGCAGGCTATGAGGTCATCGCTATCTCGATGCTCCTGGCTGGCAACGCTGATGGCCATGACGGCGGTTGTTGCTCGATCGACGATTTTCAGGATGCTCGCCGCGTGGCCGAGCAACTGGATATCCCGTACTACGTCCTCAACCTCAAGGAGGCCTTTCGCAGCCGGGTGATTGATGTTTTCACTAACGAGTACCTGCACGGTCGTACGCCCAACCCCTGCCTGCTGTGCAATCGTGATCTGAAGTTCGATTTACTCTGGCAGCGGGCACGCGAACTCGAGGCCCATTTTGTTGCCACTGGCCACTATGCGCGAGTCACCTATGACCAGCAGAACGATTCCTACCAGCTCCAACGTGGGACCGACCAGCAGAAAGATCAGTCCTACTTTCTTTTCACCTTGAGCCAGGCGCAGCTGGCGCGCACGCTGTTCCCGGTTGGTCATCTCACTAAGACTGAAGTACGAGAAAAGGCGCGCACCCTCGGGCTCAGAGTTGCTGAGAAGCCGGAAAGTCAGGATATCTGTTTCGTACCGGACGGCGATTACGCGCGCTTTATCGAGCAGCGTTTGTCAGCCGAACAGGTGAAGGCGGGTGAGATTGTTGACCAGGACGGACAGGTACTAAGCACGCACGAGGGCATCCACCGCTTCACTGTCGGTCAGCGTCGCGGCTTAGGGTTAGGTGGCCTAGCTGAGCCTCGCTATGTTACCCACATCGATGCCCAGAGCGGACGGGTCATGGTCGGCACCAGAGATCAGCTCGGGACGCGTGGGCTGCTGGCTAAAGAGGTGAACTGGACTGCAGGTACTCAGACGAAAGAGACTCGGGCCGCGGTCAAGATTCGTTATCGTCATCCTGCCCTGCCGGCTCGTATCATTCCTCAGGCAGAGGGCAAGGCAGTCGTGTGGTTTGAAAAATCCTCTCCGGCGGTGACCCCGGGTCAGGCCGCAGTGTTCTACGATGGCGAGCGCGTGCTCGGCGGTGGCTGGATCGAAAGGGCCTTGTAAACTCATGCTGCGCGACACTCAACCCGAAGGAGGATGGGATCAAGCTGCGGCACCGAGTTCAATCACGCTGAGTGCATTCAACGGGATTTCTCTGCGCGTAGCCATCACTACCCTGGGCTGTAAAGTCAACCAATACGACAGCGCGACTATAGAGGACCGGCTCACAGCCGAGGGGCACGTCCTCGTCCCGTTCAGCGAGACCGCAGATGTGTACATCGTCAACAGTTGTACCGTCACCAATCAAGCCGACGCCGAGAGTCGGCAACTGGCCCGTCGTGCCAAACGCCACAATCCCGCAGCCCGGATTATTATGACTGGCTGTTATGCCCAGGTGAACCCGCAGTCCGTGGCGCGGGTCGCAGAAGTAGATCATGTCGTTGGCTTGAACCGTTTGGATGCCCTCTTACAGGCAGTCAAGGCGGAACTGGCAGAACGAGTTGTAGTTAGTAATCTCCGCAAGCCCAATGCAGGCAGGCTTCCAGGAATCAACACCCTGGGAGCACTCACTTTTAGTGGCCAGACGCGAGCCTTCTTGAAGATTCAGGAAGGCTGCGATCTTTTTTGCACTTTTTGTATCGTGCCTATGTCGCGCGGGAAAAGCCGCAGTGTCCCTCCACGTGTGGTGTTAGAGCAACTTGACCGCCTCGCCGAGCGCGGCTTTCAGGAGGTCGTCCTCACCGGCATCCACCTGGGTGGATACGGAGAAGACCTTGAGCCGCGGATTGACTTCCCGTGGCTGTTGGAAACGATCGAGGAACGCAAACCGTTGCCACGCGTGCGCCTCAGTTCCATCGATCCACACGAGATTGACGCTCGTTTAATGCACTTGCTCGCGCAGGCGCAGACCCTCTGTCCGCACCTCCATATCCCCTTGCAATCTGGAGACGATACGATTCTGTCAGGCATGCGTCGGCGTTATGATAGTGCGCTTGCACGTGATGTCCTGATCCGCTTGCGTGAGACTTTGCCGCAAGCGGCGCTTGGTACGGATCTCATC
>JACQEL010000976.1 GCA_016200595.1 Deltaproteobacteria bacterium | reverse complement strand
GTCCGTGCCAGTATAGTCGATACCGAGGTGTTTCAAGCGATCGATAAATGCGTGCCGCCCAGAATGCTTGCCTAGGACCAGCTTATTGCTGTCGAGACCGATGTCCTGAGGCAGCATGATCTCATAAGTGAGCTTGTACTTGAGCACCCCGTCCTGATGAATGCCGGCTTCGTGGGCGAAGGCGTTGGCACCAACGATTGGTTTATTTTGTGGCACACTGAGTCCAGTAATCTGCGCCAACAACTGACTGGAAGGATAAATCTGTTCGGTAACGACATTGGTTTTGACGTAAGCGAATACGTCTTCGCGCGTCTTGAGTGCCATGACCACCTCTTCCATCGAGGTATTGCCTGCCCGTTCACCAATACCGTTGATCGTGCACTCAACCTGGCGAGCACCATTTTCGATGGCGGCCAGTGAGTTAGCCACAGCCAGTCCCAGGTCATTATGGCAGTGCGCGCTCCAGGTCACCGTGTTTCCCCCTGGGACGTTCTCGCGCAGAAACTTGAACAAGGCACCGTATTGCTGGGGAATGGCATAACCGACGGTGTCAGGCGCGTTGATGGTCACCGCGCCAGCCTTGATCGCTTCGCCGAAGATCTGCACGAGGTAGGCCAGGTCCGTGCGCGAGGCATCTTCGGCGGAAAATTCAATGTAGTCGAGATATTTCTTGGCATAACTGACCGCCCAGACTGCGGCGTCGAGCGCCTCTTGGCGACTCATCCTCAGCTTGTGCTTGAGATGGATATCCGAGGTGGCGATAACGATGTGCAGCCCCGGGTGTTTCGCCTTTTCTACCGCCTTAATCGCGCGCACCACATCCGCCTCTTTGGTCCGCGCGAGACTCAGGACAATCGGCGAGGTGACGAGTTCGGAGACTCGCCGGACAGATTCGAAGTCCCCATCCGAAGAGGCGGCGAACCCAGCCTCAATGACATCCACGTTGAGCTTCTCCAACTGACGGGCGACCATGACCTTTTCTTCGATATTCATGGTCGCGCCAGGTGACTGCTCACCGTCGCGCAACGTGGTGTCGAAAATCTTAACACTCTGCCGTTCCATACTTCCTCCTTCTTCGGAGCCACAAATAAAAAGGGCTACGAGTTAACTCGCAGCCCTCTACCAACAAAAAGGCCACGAGCCGAACCCGCCCGTGGCCTCCGAGAATCGATCGCGTCTTGGTTACGCGCTCCTCCCGGACCCACTAGGCGGGGTACTAAGCAGTAGGCCCAGAAGCAGGCCCAGCGTCCCCAGTGAGAGTCCGAGAGAAACGTGCTGTGTCATGGTCACCCTCTATAGCGAACTTTCTTCGTTACTGTCAAGGGGGCGAGGAGACGGACGGAGGGCCCGTAACTCAGGGGTTGTGTCGAGCGGAGGCGCGGTGCGCCACAGGCGCCCCAAAGCCCGGAGCGGACCAGAGAGGGCATAGAGCGAGGAAATGCTGAAGAGCATGATCTGCGGCTCAGCGATCGCCAAGCTCATGACAATAATACCCAAAACCAGGATCCAAAAGGGCTCGCGATGGCGCAGATGAAGCTCTTTGAAACTGTAGTAGGGGATCGTGCTCACCATCAGGACCGCTAAGACGTAGATCAACAGCAGCAGGGTGAGGTGTTTATTGGTCGCGCCTTCGCCACCGAGGAAGTAATACATCAGGATAGTCGTCGCGACCACAGCAGCCGCCGCGGGAATGGGGAGACCGACAAAGCTGTGCTTATCCACGACCTCGACCTGGACGTTAAAGCGAGCCAGGCGGAGGGCGCCGCAGGTAACATAGAGTGATGCCGCCAGCCACCCCCAGGGGCCCCACGGCTCTAAGGCCCAGCGATACGCCAACACGCCGGGTGCCACCCCGAAGGCAACCAGGTCGGACAGGGAATCGTACTCCACCCCAAAATGACTGGAGGTTTTTGTCATGCGCGCGACGCGCCCATCCAGGGCATCGAATACCTGGGCAATCAATATGACAATCGCTGCCAGCAGATAATCTTCCCGGAGCGTGGCAATAATGGAGTAGAATCCACAGAACAAACCCCCGGAGGTCACCAAATTGGGCAGGACGTATACGCCCCGGCGGATGCGGAGCGGGGCGGCTGTCTTTTTCCGTCCCGGCAAGACCCGAATCCGATGCCGCAAAGAATAATTCATATATACTCGCCGATCACGGTCTCTCCGGCTTTGACGCGCTGGCCAACGTGTACTTTCAGCTTCATTCCGGCCGGGCAGTAGAGATCGACTCGGGACCCAAACATAATCATGCCGTACCGGTCTCCCCGCCGCACCCGGTCCCCGTCCTTGACCGCGCAGACGATGCGCCGTGCCAGCATCCCGGCGACTTGCACCAACAACAGACGGCGGCCCTGCGCATCTTCGAGCGTGACAATATTCTGCTCATTCACCTCTGCCGCACTGGCGGCAAAAGCCGGACGAAACTTGCCTGCCTGATACTGCACGGCAACTACCCTGTCAGTGACAGGCATCCGGTTCACATGCACATTAAGGGGAGACATAAAGATTCCGACCCGCGTGGCCAGAGTCGTCAGAAAGGGCTCCTTTTGCATGTTCTCTTCCACGGCGACCACACGGCCATCCGCCGGAGCGAGAATGAAGCGATCATCCGCTAAAGCCATCCGCTCAGGGTCACGAAAGAAAAAGGCGGCAAAGAGGGTGAGCACAAGAAACACCAGCCCGGCTATCTGAAAACCAAACAGGTTCAGGAGCAAGGAGATGAGGCCGAGACCAAAGATGCGGGAGTACCCCTCACGGGCGAAGTGCATTCGATGGACCAGAAGACGTATGAAGGATAAAGAATAAAACGTAAAACGTAAAAAGATGAAGAGGGTTCTTCTGGCTTTTTCTTACGTTTTACGCTTTACGTTTTAGCTTTCAGGTTTTATGCGTTTAATTTTTCGCTTTATCGACCAGGCGATTTTGTTGCAGCCAGGGCATCATCGCGCGCAGCTTAGCGCCAACCACCTCGGCTGAATGATTCTCCCCTTCCCGACGGAGCTCGCGGAAGTGCGGTGAGCCAACCCGGTATTCAGTGATCCACTCATCGGCGAACTTCCCGGATTGAATGTCGGCCAAGATCTTTTTCATCGCTTCCCGACTCTCCTGCCCGATGATCTTTTTCCCGCGGGTCATATCGCCATACTCAGCCGTATTGCTGATCGAGTAGCGCATGTTGGAGATGCCACCCTCGTACACGAGGTCGACAATGAGTTTCATCTCGTGGATACATTCAAAGTAAGCCATCTCCGGGGCATAGCCCGCATTCACCAGGGTTTCAAAGCCGGCCCGCATCAACTCGGTGAGTCCACCACACAGCACTGACTGTTCACCGAACAGATCGGTTTCCGTTTCTTCGCGGAAATTAGTTTCCAATACCGCTGCCCGTCCGCCACCGATAGCAGAAGCATAAGCCAGCGCGATCTGCTTACTGTTCCCTGAGGGATCTTGCGCCACCGCAATCAGACAGGGCACGCCTTTGCCTTTCTCGAACTCACTGCGCACGAGGTGCCCAGGACCTTTGGGGGCCACCATGAAGACGTTCACGTCTGCTGGCGGGACGATTTTCTTGAAGTGAATATTAAAGCCGTGCGCACAGGCGAGGTACTTGCCCGGTTTGAGGTTCATGCGAATGTCCGACTCATACATCTCGCTGGCTACCTCATCCGGAGTGACGATCATAATGATGTCAGCTTCAGCCGCCGCCTGCGCCACTTCTTTCACGGGGAAGCCAGCCTGTTCGGCCTTGGGCCAAGACGCACTGCCTTTCTTCAGACCAATGCGTACGTCCATGCCACTGTCACGCAAGTTGAGCGCATGGGCGTGCCCCTGGCTGCCATAGCCAATGACGGCGATTTTCTTGCCTTTGAGCAGAGAGAGATCTGCATCTTTGTCATAATAGAGGTTCATGCTGCCTTCTCCTTCTGAGTTTTCCCCTTGAGTTCTACTGTCTCTGCTCTACCGGCTGAGGCCGAGAGCACCTGCATGCCGCGATGCATCGCCACTTTGCCGGTGCGGACAATCTCTTTAATACCGAGCGGCTTCAGCAGGTTCAGGAGAGCGTTAATCTTCTCCTCGTCACCCGTGACCTCAATCACGTAGGAGCGGAGGTCAACATCAATGACCTTGCCGCGGAAGATGTCAACAATATTGAGCACCTCGCTGCGCGTGCGTTCATCGGCGGCGACTTTGATCAGCGCCATTTCGCGCTCGACATGCGCCGCCTCCTGAAAATCCACTACCTTAATAACGCAAACCAGCTTGTTGAGCTGTTTGGTGATCTGCTCAACAATTTGGTCATCCCCGTCGGTCACCAAGGTAATGCGGGAGATCGAGGGGTCGAGGGTCTCGGCGACCGAGAGACTCTTGATGTTGAAGCCGCGACCACTAAAAAGGCCGGAAACCCGAGCCAACACGCCAAATTCGTTTTCGACCACGATAGAGATGGTGTGACGCATGAACCCTCATATACAGAACAAGGTGGACCGCAGAAGAGCCGGGGGACATGCCTCACCACTGCGCGGGCCCCACCGCGCTGTTCTGCAACCTTGAGAGGAAGTGGTCTTCTTCTTTAGGCTGCAGCCTGTCGATACCGGGCCAGAATCTCCATTATTCGGTCTTTTCCCGCCAGTTTCTGTTTCTGGATCCGCTTTTGTTCGATCTGTTCCTCTTCCGTCAGATAGGGTTTTTGCCTGAGTTCTTCTAGCCGTTGCTTTAGTTCGACGTGTTCCTCATAGTGCCGACGCAACTCAGGATTCGTATCGATCAGCGAATGGATCAGGGCTTCTTCTTTGATTTCCATAATACCCCCCTGAAAGACGAGAAACACCAAGACTGTATTACAGGCTAACTCGGGTTGTCAATTCCACTCTGAAGGTAATGATGCATGATGAATAGAAGACAAAGACCAAGGAACGCGAATCTTTCCTTAGTCATCCTTCATCCTTCATCCTTCATCCTTCTGCGTTCCGCGTTTAGCAGCAGCTCGCCTTTGGTGCGCCATAGTTCCGCATCATAAAACGGGTCGCCGTTTTTGCGGACCAACGCGAAGCCCTCGTCTACGGTTTGCAATCCCATTGCCACATCCCCGGCTTTGCCATACGCCTCGGCCAACCTGGCGGCGCGCCACGTTTGGCCTGACTCGATTCCCATACTGGTGCAGTAGGCAATCGCCCGGCGGATATACTCGATCCCCTGGGCATACTGCCCTTGCAGTACCAGCGCCTCCCCGCGCGCGTAGGTTCCATGCGGTTGCCACGCAGGCAACGCTTGCTCTTGCGCCATCGCCATCATCCGGTCGGCAGTCGCTTGCGCGGCTTGCTCTTCCCGGCGATAGCCCTGCACCATACCCACGAAAGTCAAGGCGAAGCCGAGCGAGGGAGGATGTTCAATCTGCTCAGCTAAAGCTAAGGCGTGCTGCGCGCTGTACAACCCTTGGTCGGGATAGCCGAGCATCCATAAGGCCACCGCCAGGTAGCTCCGCGCTAACACTTCCTGATCGGTCGTCGGCAGCAAAGAACGCGAGCGGCGTGGCCGCGCATCATAGAAGGCTGTAGCCTGAGCGAAGTGCTCGCGTGCGTCGGCAAAAGTGCCCAAGCCGACCGACATCAGCCCTAAGGTGGCGTGGGCACTCGTCAGAAACGCCGGATGTTGGAGCCGCTGCGCTACCTGCAGGCACTGCTGCGCCAATTCATAGCCAGTCTCCATATTGCCGCGCGAGTAATAGAATCCCGCCATGCCCGACAACGCTAAGAAAAGCTGGGGCGTCTCTCCCATGCGTTGGCACAGGATGCGCGCGCGGGCATACGCCTGGTCTACCCCTAGCGCGCCGTGGTTCTCGCCGCCCACCAAGGCGCCGCCGAGCGCGAGTTGCAGCGCCAATTCCTGTTGATCCCGTTCGGGCGCTTCGGGTAGCGTCCCCAGTAGCGTCAGGCCACGCGTGAGCGCACGAATCGCCTCAGGATAAGCGTTACGCCGTAAGGCATTCTCTGCCGACCGTTGCAGATAGCGGAGCGCCCGGGGGACCTCCCGCCCCTGCTCGAAGTGTACCGCTAACTCGGCGGCGATCTCGCGCGCCCGCTCCCCGTACCCGGCTTCTGCGCGCTCGCCAATCAAGCGATGCAGGCGCACGCGACGCGCTTCCCCTATCCGGCGATACAACACGTTCTGATAGAGCACGTGTCGAAACTCATAGTGCCCGCTGACCGTGCCATCTGGCCACTCGGCGATGCCGCGTTCCTGCAGAAAGCGCCCTTTCCACACCAAGTCCTCACAGATTTCTTCGACCAGGTTCAGCTCTTCTTGGAGCGCCGCGGCGACACTGGCGACGGTAAACTCATTCCCCGCCACGCTCGCCGTCTCTAACACGCGCCGCTCGGCTTCACTGACCCCGTCGAGCTGCGTCCCGATCATCTGTCGCAGATTCTCGGGGGTTTCTACCGCCGTGAGATCTCCGTGCAGCCGCCACCTGCCACCGGCTTCTTCGCGCAGGACGCCTTGGTGTATCAGATAGTCCGTGATGTTGACCATGAAGAGGGGATTGCCGCCGGTCCGCTGATGCAACTGCTGAGCCAGAACCTGGAGCGCTTCCTCTGTCTGCAAGCGCTGGGCGAGGTAGGTTGTGACATGCGCTTCGGTCAGCAGATCTAAGAGTAACTGCTGACACTGGTTGTGAGCTTTCAATTCTTGCACCACGTTGCGCAAGGGGTGCTGTCGCACGACCAACTCCGCCGGCCGATAGGTGCCAATCACTAACAGGCGCGCCTCTCCGCGTCTGCGCGCGAGGTACGCTAACCATTCCACCGTCGAGTGGTCACTGACGTGTAGATCTTCACAGACCAGCACCAGCAGGGGCGGCGCCGTGCCGGCGCCGGTGCTCGTCAGCGTTTCCACCGCTTCGGCTAGCTCACGGAGCATGCGCTCGCGCGAGGCGCCCGCTGCGCGGCGCTGCACCGTCTCCAATTCCGCGGTCTCAAGCAATCCCGGCAACTGCGCCAACCACGTCGGCGCCGAGCGACTCAACGCCTCT
>JACQEL010000975.1 GCA_016200595.1 Deltaproteobacteria bacterium | reverse complement strand
GGCTTGGCGCCCGGCCTTTCTTAGTGCACACCCAATATGAGTACGCGTGCATGCTTAGAGCGCGTGCGCGCGCTGGTGATACGGAGCAAGCACGCGGTCTGTTAGAGCAAGCGGTGGCCACTGCGCGGGCATTGGGGATGGCAGGGCTAGGGGAAAAAGTCCAGTCTCAAGTCCAAAGTCTAAAATCTAAAGACCAAAGTTCAGATGCCGACATACCTTCTTCCTTGACTCTGGACCTCGGACTCCCAGCCCCCAGCCCCTATCTTCCGTGCTGAAAATGACTTGTGGACCATCGCCTACCAAGGCACGACCTTCCACCTCAAGAACGTTCGTGGGCTGCGTTATATCGCCCATTTGCTGCGGAATCCCTATAAGAAGTTTCATGCCCTTGAGCTGGTCGCCATGACGCTGGCAGAAGCCACGGAGCAACCTGTGGAGGAGCAGGCAGGCCAACCGGCGAGGGCGATTCCCTATCAGCTACGCGACGCTTACAGACAGCAGTTGAACGATCTCCAGGATGAGCTGGAAGAAGCTCGGGAGTTCCATGACACCGAACGCGCCGCTCGGGCACAAGAAGAAATCGACCGTCTCGTCCAGCAACTGGCCACGGCAATGAAGGGAGACAAGCCAAACCGTCAAGCTGCAGCCCGTGCGGAGCGCGCGCGGATCAATGTCTTGAAAGGGATTACCTCGGCGTTAGCCAAGATTGCCGTCCGCAGTCCGGCGCTGGAACTGTACCTGTCTACGACACTCAAAACGTGGGTATTCTGCACCTACACGCCTGATCCGCATATGCCGGTGCCCTGGCAGTGGTAAATCGAACCACGGCCTACCCAAGGGTCAATCCCCCGGCTACTGAGCCACAGCCCCTAAGCAAATTTGACAAACAAGACAGGGAATCAGCTTTTGGTGGCACGGGCTTCTAGCCCGTGCTTTGTAACAGGCTGGAAGCCTGTTCTACCTAAATCAAACCACAGAACATTCGTACACTGCGTCTTGGGACTGTTGGTGTAGGGGTGGCCTCGCGTGGCACTGGTGTCAAGTTAAGGTATTTAATCTCCTCTTGGCGTCTCCCTCCCCTCTCCCCTTGTGGGAGAAGGGACCTGCAGGTCCAGCGTCAGAGGGAAAGTCGGGATTGGCTCTTAAGTTAACACCAATGCCCCGCGTAGCCGCCCGGCCCTAGGGCAACCCCATGTGGTTGCCCCTACATCGGCCCCCAGAGAAAGTGTGCCAATCTCGTGTGGTTCGACCCAGGCCTCCCGGTGGGAAGAGGCAGTCGAATTCACCTCACCGCACTTCCTGTTTACTTCTTCGTGAAGACGAAGTTTTCTTCCATCTGCGCCCGCACCTCCTTCATGTGGGTAAAGTACTGGCGGAAGCCACCGTTGTAATTGCCGTCCTGCCGCCGATTGAATTCCCCCTCGAAGTTGTAGTAGCCCGGGGTACAGTCGTGGTTGCGGGTGGTCTTGCCGCGGTGCTTGATGACTTCTTGTACCCACCACTCCTCGGCTTCTGCCGTAGCATCTATGGCTTGGTAACCATGGCGGCGCGCATAATCAATGCACGCGGCGATGTGGTCACCCTGAGTCTGCAGCATGTCGGTCAAGTTGAACTGGAAGGAGGCCTGGTAGCCGCCCATGATGAAGAGGTTAGGGTAGCCCTGCGAATGGATCCCCACCAGGGTGCGGATGCCTTCGCTGTATTTATCATTGAGGTCAAGGCCATGTGCTCCCTTAATCTGGTTGTAAATGCCAGTTTTCTGCACCTCGAAGCCGGTGGCGTAAATGAGGACGTCAACTTCGTACTGTTTGCCCTCAAACCACGGCCCCTTCTCGGTAATTTCTGTGATGCCTTTGCCTCTGGTGTCGATCAGATGGACATTGGGCCGGTTGTAGGTGGGGAGGTATTCGTCGTGGAAGCATGGGCGCTTGCACATGAACATGTACCAGGGCTTAAGCGACTCAGCTGTCGCCCTGTCCTTCACGATTTCGTCGATGCGTTGGTGAATCCGCATCATGTGATCGATGTTGGCGTTTTCCTGGCGGCGGATCTTCTCTTCACGCGACATAGCGGCCAGCTTCGCCTTCTGCTCCTCGGTCAACTGCGGGTCCATCAAGGCCTGTGCCCGCCGCTTGGCCTGCCACCCTGGTTGTAGTTTCCGCGCCCAGTTGGGATCGGTGTACCAGTCATCGCGGACATCAATGGACGAGGGCGTACGCTGGAAGACGTACAGTTCCTTGGCTGCGGCGCCGAGGCCGGGGATAGCCTGTACCGCTGTCGCTCCCGTGCCGATGATGCCTACCACTTTGTCCTCCAGGCCCGACAGGTCGTTCTTGGTGTAAGCGTAGTCCCAGCGCGAGGTATGAAAGGAGTGCCCTGTGAAGGATTCCATGCCCTTGATCTTAGCCAGCTTGGGTTTGGACAGGGTGCCATTGGCACAAATCACGAACCGCGCCTTCATGTGGTCACCCCGATCCGTGCTGAGGTGCCACATCTGCTCGTCTTCGTTCCATACGGTGGAAGTGACAGTAGTCTGGAAGACCGCCAACTCGTACAGGTTGTACTTCTTGGCGATGGCCTGGCAGTGGGCGTAAATCTCCTCACCTCTGGCGTAGCGGTTCTTGGGCACGTAGTCCATCTCGTCAAGCAGAGGCAGGTAATCATAGGACGGCACGTCGCACGCCACCCCTGGATAGCGGTTCCAGTACCAGGTCCCACCCACGTCTGCTCCCCGCTCGACGATGCGGATGCTCTCGACGCCATACTCTCGCAGCCGTGCAGAAGTGAGAAGCGCGGAAAACCCACCCCCGATGAACAGGCATTCGACGGTATCATTGATGGGCGCGCGGGGGACAATCTCGCCGCCATAAGGATCGACTTCGTATTTCTCCATCACCCCCGTGAGGTCGGACGTGTACTGTGCCGTGCCTTCGGGTCGGTATTTCAGCCGCAGGTCACGCTCCTCAGCGAACTTCTGTTTGATGCTGTCGTAGTAGTCTTGCGACTTGGCGGCCTTCGACGAGAGCGCGTTAAACACGCCGATAACCTGGGGCTGTACATCCTTCGCTTTCTCCATGTTCCTTCCCTTTCTCTGTAGATAAAGTAGGGTTTCTCTTGCCCAATTACTCTAAAAGTTCGTCCTCTCCCCGTTATGAAACGTGACTTGGCGTCGCTGAAACGAAGCTTTCATGCCTTAGCCTTCATCCGTCTCATAGCATACTGGAAAGTCCTGTACCGCTGTTTGGAGACACTCCACCAAAGACTTTATCAATACTTCCCAATCTGCTCAAGGTAATGAGCGGACGTTTCAGGTGGTGTGAAGGCGCCGGGCTTGCAGGTCCCTTCTCCCCTGGTGGGAGAAGTCAGGCAGGCTGGGTTGAGCGGAGCGAAACCCAGCGCTGGAATTCGTTACACTCATTCCAGCCTACTCCGGCTAAGGACCTGGAGCGAAAACAGAACGTCGCTACAATAGACGAGCAAGTATGGCTGGCTCTGCGTAGCCAAGAGCTTACGTTCGTCGCCCCAAACTCTGCGGCCCCTAAACCGGAATGCACGACATGAGGACACTGTTCGTAGCTGCCTGGGTAGGGGCGAAGCATTTGCTCTGTATAGACCACCGCCGTGGGGAGCCTGACACGCAAATGCTTCGCCCCTACGGTGGACCGGCGCTAGGGGCGTGTGTACCAATCTCTTACCTCCTGCTTTAGAGTACCTTGGCTAGCTCATCAGTTTCACTGTAGGCGAATGGGATCGGCTTGCCGCCAGCAAAAGCAGCGATGCCACCTTCTGGACGTACTCTGCCAATAGCTTGCGCCATGATGCCCTGGACTTGAAACGCCTTACTCAACCTCGGCCACTGATCTGGAGGAATGGTCAGCAGCAACGTCCCTGAACTGATAAGACCAAGCGGATTGAGGTTGAAAACACGGCAAATGGTCCGCGTCACCGGCAGAATAGGAATGAGATCCACATCGAGCGTGAGGCCGACGCTGGACGCGGTGGCCAGTTCATAAAGCCCCATAGCGATTCCGCCTTCGGTCGGGTCGTGCAAGGCGGTGGCTCCATGATCGGCTGCCAGCAGCGCTTCTTTGACGACGGATATACCCGGCACTCGACGCAAAAGGAGAGCCTCTTGGCGCAGAGATTCATCGAGATGTGGACGCAAGGCTGCGGCTTTTTCTGCGGCAAGAATGCTCGTGCCTTCGATCCCAGCGGTCTTGGTCATCACCACGACATCATCCGGACGGGCGCCGCCAGAGGTGACTAAGCGGTCCTTGTCTACCACGCCGTGCATATCACCGATCACCACTGGTTGGGTAACCGCGTTCGTCACCTCGGTGTGTCCACCAGTGACGGCGATGCCCAGCTCTTTACTAGCGGCATCAATTTGGGCAAAAACCCGGCGCACCGCTTCTTCAGTTATCCCTGGGGGGAACAGCAGGCAGGCCTGAAACCAACACGGACGCGCACCCATGGTGGCGACGTCGTTCGCGTTGACATGGACGGCGTACCAGCCGACCTCTTCGGTGGCGAAGGTGACCGGGTCGGTTTTGGTGATCAGATACTGCGAGCCGAGATCGAGCACGGCACAGTCCTCGCCGAAGCGCGGACCGATCAGCACACGGGCATCCGGCGCACCCTTGAGTGTGATGCACGTCTTGAGAAAATCAATTGGCAGTTTTCCTAGAGTGAGCATGTTTCCGCTGTGTGGTAGTATAAAGATTAGTTTTTATCAGACAAGGAGGAAGCTTCATGGCCGAAAATGCGTATGAAATTGCGCAACGGCAGTTCGAGAAGGCAGTGCGTTATGTTGATCTTAAAGCGGATATCGCCGCATACCTGCGCGTGCCGAAGCGCGAGCTGATCGTCAACTTCCCCGTGGAAATGGACGACGACTCAGTGCGAGTGTTCACCGGCTACCGCGTGCATCACAATACGGCTTTGGGTCCGACCAAAGGGGGCATCCGCTACCACCCCGACGTCTCGCTTGATGAAGTCCGCGCGTTAGCGATGTGGATGACCTGGAAGTGTGCCGTGGTCGGATTGCCCTACGGCGGAGCGAAGGGCGGGGTCATTTGCGACCCCAAGGCGTTGTCCGTGCGCGAATTAGAAAATCTCACTCGCCGTTATGCGACCGAAATCTCGGTCTTAATGAGCCCGCAGGGCGACATTCCCGCGCCGGACATGGGAACCGGTGAACGCGAGATGGCGTGGATCATGGATACGTATTCCATGCACCGCGGCTACTCGGTCCCAGCCGTAGTGACCGGCAAGCCGCTGGCCATTGGTGGTTCGCTCGGTCGCAGCGAAGCGACCGGCCGCGGCGTGATGATAACGACGCTCGAGGCACTCAAGCGCAAAAACATTGCGGTCGAAGGCGTGCGAGTCGTAGTCCAGGGGTTTGGCAAGGTTGGCGCACCAGCGGCTTATCTCATCGAAGAACGTGGCGCTAAGATCATCGCCGTAAGCGATGCACAGGGTGGAGTGTACAATCCCCAAGGTCTCAATGCCCGAGAGCTGCTTGCCTATGCTACGACTCAGGGAACGGTGACGGGATATACGAAAGCCGAACCGCTCTCCAATGCAGATTTGTTGGCACTGGAGTGCGAGGTGCTCATGCCCTGTGCCCTGGAAAACCAGATCACTGCAACCAACGCCCCACGCGTGCGGGCAAAAATCATTGCCGAAGGAGCCAATGGTCCCCTCACCCCTGAAGCCGATGAGATTCTCATAGACAAGGGTGTCTTTATCATCCCCGACATCTTGTGCAACGCTGGTGGAGTGACGGTATCATATTTTGAATGGGTGCAGGATTTACAGTCATTTTTTTGGGGCGAGGATGAGATTAACGAACGCTTACGTCAGATTATGGTGCGCAGTTTTAACCAGATTCTGCGGGTTTCCCACGAGAAGAAAATCGATCCCCGCACGGCAGCTCAGGTCCTTGGCATCCAGCGGGTGGCTGAGGCCGTGCGGATTCGTGGGATTTATCCCTAAGCAAGCGGTCAACCTTCAGCTCTGAGCCCTGAGGATTGAAACTTTAATAACTACTTGCTGACTGCGTGGGCAGCGGAGGATAGCCCTCCTCCGCCCGGCCTGGAAAGATGCTGTTGAGAAATGTCCGCATGCCCTTTACGCCCGACGCTTACGCGTAATACGGATTCCACATGATCCTTATCCATTGTGCTGCGGCTCGTTCATGCTTCGACAAGCTCAGCACGAACGGGGTTTCCTCCACTGTACTTGTCCCTGGTCGTTCGCCCTGAGCCTGTCGAAGGGCGAGCACTTATGGATAGGACTCAAAGAGAATCCGTATAAGTCCTGTACTTTTTCAGATCGGCTTTACTCCCGCTAAAAAATTAATCACCGCCTTGCTGAAGATATCATTCTGATCACCTGCGACCATGTGACCTGCGCCGGTAACATCGGCATACTGGGCGTGTGGCACCGCCGCGAGAAACTCTTGCACAGTTGCGTCGCTGATGACATCGCTTAATTTACCACGCACGAGGAGGGTCGGAACTTTGAGTGCGCGAGAGGCGGCCAGGAGGCGCTCGGGATCACGACTGAACCGCGCGGGATTCATCATCTGTGGGTCCCAATGCCAGCGATAGCGCCCATCAGACCCTAAGCGGAGATTCTTCGCTAAACCAGAAAGATCCTGCGGCCGAGGGCGGTGCGGAATATAGGCGGCAACCGCGTCTGCGGCTTCTTCCAGATTGGCAAACCCGTTGGGATTACCGCCCATGAAGGCCCGAATGCGTTCGACGCCTTCAGGTTCTGTGCGTGGGGTAATATCAACCAGTACGACAGCAGACGCGACCGGCTCCGCTGCTTCACCAATGGTGATTAGTGACGTTATGCCACCCAGCGACGCACCGACGAAGATGGGTTTCTGCTGGAAGTGACGGAGGACGGCACGAATATCGTCAACGTACGAATCAATCATGTAGTTACCATCTGGTGCCCAGTCCGATTCGCCGTGACCACGCAGATCGAGAGAAACGCTATGCCATCCTTGCGTTGCTAAGGTGCGGGCAGTGCCGCCCCAGGCAAAGCGCGTCTGGCCGCCCCCGTGTAAGAACAAGATGGGCGGGTGAGAAGGATCTCCCCACGCGTCGCCGACGAGGTTCAATCCCGAGTTCGTTGTGTACGTTACCCGTTGTCCGGGCGAAGCTGAATAGGTATTTGCCATCAGTTTCCTCCTGAGTTGCCCTGGTGTACCCCGACTCCTTCTCCGGTCAGTAAGAACGGGCCTGAAGACCGGAAAAAGAAGGAAAGGAAACACCGTCCGGTGAGACCGTACAGCGGGTTCTCGTCATCGCCATTCGGTCTCTGCTCGCGGGACTCCGACATAGTCCTGCCTGCAGTGGGGATATGCGCTATACCGGCGCGCCGGTCATGCGCCAGGACTCCTCGCCAGCCGGTAGCTGAAAGAGCTTGGCTGCATTCTCGCGCATGATCGCTTGCCGTTGTGGCTCATTAAGATGGGCAGTGTGTTCTGCCAGCAATTGCTGCGAGCGCGGCCAGGTAGAGTCCGTGTGCGGGAAATCACTGGCCCACAACAGCTGGGTGTGTGGCATCTGATGCAAGGAGTTGAACGCGGTCAGATCGTCTTGGAAGGTCATCCAGACGTTGCTCTTAATGTATTCACTCGGCACTTTGGACAAGCCTTTGAGCACGCCATTCTCGAAATTGAATTTGGCGGCGTGGTCCATCCGATACATATAGTGCGGCATCCAGCCGGCATCGCCCTCAGCACATACCAGTTTCAATTGCGGATAGCGCTCGAACACACCACCTAAGACCATGAGACCCACAACGTCCTGCACCGCGCGAATGATGCCGAGAAAATTATTCATCTCGTGCCCACGATGTGGCATGTTGATGCTGCCGTCGCGTGACGTGAGAATGTGAAAACAGATGGGAAGTCCCAGATCTGTGGCACACTCCCACAAGGCGTCATAATCGCGATGATCATAATCTTCATAAATGGGGCGGCCGGGCATCATCATGCCGACCATGCCCATCTCTTTGGCACGCCGGAAATCTTCAATCGCGCTATCCACACTGAGAATCGCTGTTTGCGCCAATCCGAGAATGCGGTTCGGCGCCTCACTACACATCGACTGCAGCCAGCGATTATAGGCCTGCATGCAGGCGTCTTTGTATTCGGGATCGCGGTGCATACACAGGCCCATCCCCACCGAGGCGTAAATGACCTCAGCGGCAATCCCATCCTGGTCCATGTAGGGGAGCCGTGCGCGACCACCATAGGCGGCCTCACGGATATCGGCAAACTTAATTCTTTTGGCGCGGTCGTTCCGGTCTTTAATGCTAAAGCCGGCGCCATCGATAAACCCCAATGCGACGGGACGCTTCATCCCTGGCACGACAAAGGCCTCGGTGCCGTCGGGTTGAGCAACGATGCGCGGCGCGGTGTCACGATATTTGGGGTCGATATAGTCGACGTAACAATTGGGTGGTTCACACACATGGCCGTCTGCTGAAATGATGCCACGAGGAATCATAAAGGTCTCCTTTTTCCCGATGTTTTGACGCGTGTGCGCCTGCTTCTGGTTTGAGGATTTGTTTTGCGAAGAACTCCTCACTTATTGCAGTGCAAACCCTTCGTAGCCTTTGGCCGCCACCTCCGCACACTTTTTCCGATAGGCGGGGACGGTGTTGGCATAGAGCAGGAAGACGCGTTTCTTGCCTGGGATATTCGCTCCGACAAACCAGGAGTTCCCCGCGGCAAAGAGCGTCCCCTCCGCCAGTTCGGCGGCGTGCTCCACCCAAGCCGCTTCGGCCTGCGGGGTAGGGGCAATACACTGCAGACCCTTCTCGCGAATATAGCGGACGCAATCCGTAATCCATTCCACAATCATCTCGGCGCAGACGGGATAGTTGCCGAATGCGGTGCTAATGGCGAGGAAGAGGTTGGGGAAGTTGGCGATCTGCATCCCGAGATAGGTACGCGGTCCCTCGGCCCATTTGTCCTTGAGGGTCTGTCCGCCTTCGCCGCGAATATCGATCTGAGTCAACGCTCCGGTGAACGCGTCAAACCCCGTGGCGTAGATGATAACGTCAAATTCGTACTCCTTCTCACTCGTCTTGATACCTTGCGGCGTGATGGCTTCGATCGGAGTCTCTTTGATATCAACTAGTAGGACGTTGTCGCGATTGTAGGCCTCGTAATACTCGGTCTCCAAGGGGATGCGTTTAGCGCCGAACGGATGGTCCTTGGGCACGAGCTTTTCTGCCACTACCGGATCCTTGACGCGCGCGCGGATCTTGTTGCGCACGAATTCAGCGAAGTCTTCGTTGGCCTCCCGGTTGACCATAATGTCACGGAAATTGCCCAACCATTTCTTGAACCCGGGCAACACCCACAACTCTTCATACATCGCCAGCCGCTCTTCCTGCGAGACCGACATGGCCTTGCGCGGGTCGAAGTCGTGCGTAAACCCTGTGGCGGTTTTGCGACACTTTTGGTGAATTTCTGGATAGCTGGCCTTCCACCGGTTCTGGGTCTCCGGAGAAACCAGCCCATTCCGTAAGGGCGCGCAGTAATTGGCCGTGCGTTGGAAGACGGTCAAATGGCCAACCTCTTGGGCGATGATCGGGATGAGCTGCACGGCGGTGGCGCCAGTGCCGATAACCGCCACGCGCTTGCCGGTGAGGTCCACTTTTTCCTTCGGCCATCTAGCGGTGTGATACGACTCACCCTTGAAGCTGTCGATACCGGCAAATGGGGGCGTATACCGAG
>JACQEL010000974.1 GCA_016200595.1 Deltaproteobacteria bacterium | reverse complement strand
GGACCTATGATGACGTGGAATTATCGTGTCTTCCAAGAAGACGATGGAGCGTATGTGATTCGTGAAGTTTTCTACACGGAAGACGGGGCAATCAGCAGTTGCACGGCCAACGCGGTCGAGCCCTTCGGGAGCACGTTAGCAGAACTCGCGCAGAGCATTGACGACTTCAAGGCAGCACTGACTCTACCCGTTCTTACCCTGAAAGATATTCCTGAGTCGGTATCCGTGCTCGAAAAGCACCACAACGGAAAGACGATCTCTCCCGAACAGCTTCGTAGACAACTAGGGTTGACTGACGTGCAAGACGGCTCAGAGACTTCAGCCCAGAAGCGTAGCAAAAGGGCATCGTAAGCTGCTGCGCGATCCGCCATCCGAAGACGGGCTAACAAACGCGTTGCCTTGGACCACGGCCACGCTACGATTCGGGAGAAGTGTACGGTCTCGTTGCTGTAACACAAAGCTGGGTAGCTGGGTAGGGGGTAGAAATGGGGTAGAAATGGGGTCAGGTCTTGCTGTAACACAAAGCTGGGTAGGGTGGGTCACGACCCACCCTACGAAACTCTGCCCCCATCAGTCTCGTACGCAACAGATCTGGGAGGCGGTGCTTGCTGCCTGAGCGATACGTCTGTATGTCCTGAATCGTCTTCAGTCTGCGATTTGCACCACAACCTATCATACTACCCGCTTGACCACGCCATGACCGTGTGATGACTGCCTGAAGACGGAACACGCAACATGCCGGCGGATGGATGGCACGCCGGGAAAGGACACGAAAAATGGGAACGAAGCAAGAACGTGAATTGGACGGAGAAAATGCGGCAACTCACCACCAGATTGAGCTGCTCCGCGGTGAGCTCAAACGAAAACAAAAGGAACTGGACGAGCTGCTGATGCGCAGTGAAACGCTGCACCCGAGTGCCTACGGGGCGCTGCAGGAGCAGCTGGAAGGGGAGATTGAGCAGCTGCAGGGGGAACTCAATGGCTTGACCGTAGTAGCAGGATAAACATGGCCAAGCAGCTGGTGAAACTGTGCGATTTGTAGCGGAAGGTGACTGTCGGAGGCTAGTACTATCTTGGTAATACTGCACCGCTAGTTCGCAGGAAGTCGCTCGCGTGGTCGCTCACCCATGCACGGAACGGGCGCGCCGGTGCGCCGGTGATCTCTGCCACCGTGGGCGAGACCAACTCCGGTTCCGTCACTAACCTGGCCCAGTACGTCAGCGCGCCATCCACGACCGCGGGCGGCAGCCGGGTGAGCAACTGCGACCGCAGGGCCTCTGGCGAAATTTCCTCGAACCGTAACGGGCGGCCGATCACCTCACCGATAATCTGCACCTGCTCGACTTGGGTCAGCGTCCGGGGGCCGGTCAGCAAATATTTCGCGGCACCATGCCCGTCGCCGGTCAGCACGCGGACCGCCACGGCCGCGAGGTCCCGCTCGTGAATCGCAGCCCGGGCGCACGCCCCGTAGGCCCACCGCACGACCCCATCGGCGCGGATCTGCGGCGCCCACCACAGAGTGCTCGTCGCGAACCCGCCGGGCCGCAGGAAGGTCCACTCCAGTCCCGACTGCTCGATCCCGCGCTCGATGGCGGCGTGGAGCGCATTGATCGGATCGGGCTGCCGTTCGAGGTCGTCGCGTATCCCCAACGAAGAGAGGAAGACGAGACGGCGCGCGTGTTTGCTGATCGCGTCCAGGACCGCGGGCGCGAGGTCAGCCGTAAGGGCGGGCCACAACAGGAACACGGCCTCGACCCCGTTCAAGCCCGCGTCCAGAGTGCCTGGGGCGGCCAGGTCACCGCGCACGACGTCCACGCCGCCCGGCAGGCCGGCGGAGGCAGGGTCGCGGGCCTGCGCACGGACGACGGCGCCGGTGCGCTGGAGTTGAGTCACGACATGGCGACCGACATTCCCGGTCGCCCCGGTCACCAGAATCACCCTGGGGTCTGGCTTGCCGTGAACGTTCTTGAGGTCTCCGTGATCGCTGGTGCTCATGAGAGCTCTCCCTGCCCCATCAGGTAGTGCCATCCAGGGAAGGATGCACATCTGGTGAGATTGTCATCGCCAAGGCAATCCTCAATTGCGCCGACCTTCTTGGACATGTCCTTTTCTGTCACGTACCCGGCGAGCGGGCGGGTCGGTTGAAATCGCTGGCGCTGTGGCGCTCGATGAGCCGCTCTTCCTCAGGACCCCAGGATTTGTTCACGCGTCGGCCGCGTGGTACCGCGGGGCGGGCTTCAATGTCCTTCACCCACCGGAGCACATGCGTATACGTGCCGACGTCGAGAAACTCGGCGGCTTCATAGATATTGTGGGCCACTAACGCGCCGTACCAGGCGTAGTTCGCCATGTCGGCGATCGTGTACTCGTCCCCACACAGATACTGATGTTCGCTGAGATGGCGATTCAACACATCTAACAGCCGTTTCACCTCCATCGCGTAGCGATTGATAGGGTACTCGAGCTTCTCCGGGGCGTAGTCATAAAAATGACCGAACCCTCCGCCGATATACGGGGCGCTCCCCATTTGCCAAAACAACCACGACAGACATTCAGCCCGTGCTGAGGGCTCTGTCGGCAGAAAGGCGCCAAATTTTTCTGCCAGATAAACGAGCATAGCACCGGACTCAAAGACGCGGGTCGGAGGCTTGGTGCTGCGGTCCAGGAGCGCTGGGATTTTGGAATTGGGATTAATGGCCACAAACCCACTGCCGAATTGCTCTCCATTCATTATGTCGATCAGGTAGGCATCGTACTCAGCCTCTTTGATGCCACGTTCGAGGAGTTCCTCCAGCAAGATGGTGACCTTTATGCCATTGGGCGTGGCCAGAGAATAAAGCTGCAGGGCGTGCTCGCCGACAGGAAGTTCTTTGTCGTGCGTCGCCCCCGCTACGGGCCTGTTAATGTTCGCAAAACGCCCGCCACTCTCTTTGTTCCACTGCCAGACTTTGGGTGGGGTATAGGGACTGTTTGCTGCCATGTCTCCTCCTTCTCACATTGATGAACTTGTCCGCTCTATTGTAATCACTTTACGAACGCCCGCGGAAGCTCAGACTGCAGCGGATGATCTATCCGCCCGTCAGCCGCATAAACAGCGCAGCAGCGGGTAGTGCTATTCTGGTAATGCTGCACTTCTGGTGAGATTATAATTATATATCAAATATTTGCTAGCTCCGCGGTGATTGCTGAGCTTCTTGGAGAACGAGAGCGAGGCGCGCACCAACCGCACCATGCCGGATACAAGGAGAGACCCAGCCCTCTCCTTGAGAGAGCGGGAAAAGGCTTTGGGCTAATTCTCCCACTTCATAATGCGTGCAGCTTTATGTGTGTCGGCGTATTCTTCAATCTTGGCAATCTTCCCGTCGCGGCAGTGGTAGACCCAGCAATACTCATTATCGTACTGCTCGCCGGCGCGGGTTTTGGCTGAAATGCTGTGCTGGACAACAGCCGTATCTCCATCAGCCAGGATGCGATGGATGTTGAGCCGAAAGGTCTTCATGTCGAAAATCCGCTTGGGCGTCTCGCCCCCCAACTCGCGTGTGACCGCTTCGCGGCCTTTAATCACGGCAAGCGGGGCGCTTTCTGGCGGGTACCATTCCACATCTTCAGTAAACAGCGAGGCGAGTTTGTCCCGGTTGCCGGTCGGCAGGGTTTCATAATACGTCTTGATCAAAGCCCGCGTCTCTTCTGTCTGCATGAGCCATCCTCCTTGGTGTGTCAGCTCAGTCTGCCTGATCAATATCCGACTCGACACCTTTTACAAGCCCTGAGCGGTCTGGTATTTTCACCCCAGGAAACGCGGCCTGCGCTTGACCTCGATGGTCTCGTCGATCTATAGCCCGGAAAAGAGTCACACCTTAGGGATGTTTTACCAAATCCGCGCCCGCTCGTTTTCTGCGCGTACCATCGGGTCACTCGGCTGACAGCCGAACGCCTGGGCAAATGCTGGCATATTCGCGAGCGGGCCGTTCACCCGCCAATTATTAGGCGCGTGGGCGTTCGTGAGTACCATCGCCCGCAAGGCTTCCGGGCGCACATTCCAGCACCACACCTGTGCCCAACCCAGAAAGAATCGCTGCTCCGGTGTGAAGCCATCACGCTTGTCGGCAAGTTTGCCACGAAGAGTTTCCTCGAGCGCACGGTACGCTACGGTGAGCCCCGCGAAGTCTGCGAGGTTCTCTCCCAGCGTGAGTTCTCCATTAACCCTGAATCCGACTGTCACGGGGGAGGAATCGAATTGCTGAGCAACGCTTTTGGCCCTGGCGCTGAAGCGTGCGGTGTCCTCAGGTGTCCACCAGTCGCGCTGGTTTCCTTTGGCATCGTATTGTCGCCCTCGATCAGAGAAACCATGCGAGAGCTCATGACCGATCACCGCCCCAATGCTGCCGTAATTCACCGCATCATCTGCCGCTATATTGAACAAGGGCGGCTGTAGAATACCAGCGGGCACGACAATCTCGTTTTGTGCGGCGTCGTAGTACGCATTCACGAGAGTTGGTGGGAGGACCCATTCTGTACGATCTACAGGTTTCCCGATCATCGCCACATCACGGCGTGTTGCGAAAGTCGCGGCACGGATTACGTTGTCGTAGAATGAGCCTTCGCTCATCATAAGGGACGTGTAGTCAAGCCAACGATCCGGGTAACCGACCTTCTCTACTAGCGCATCCAATTTGGCGAGTGCCTGCATGCGGGTAGGCTCGCTCAACCAATCAAGCTTCTCAATGCTCGCTCGCAAGGCTGCTTTGACATTGCCCACTAAAGTAAGGGCGCGCTGTTTTGCCTCTGCGCTTAAGGAGTGGTGCGCGTAGAGTTGGCCCGCCGCCTGACCAAGCAAAGTCTGCGTGTGGGCAACGCAACGCTTCCACCGTGGAAGCAGTTCTTTGCTCCCTTCCACTACTTGGTTCATGCGTTGTTGTTCCTCGACGAATGCGTCAGAAAGATACGGCAGAGCGCGGAGGACCAGCTGCCACTTAAGATAGACCGGCCACTCGGCAAGTGGCACCCGGTCGAGCAACGTATCCACTGCTTGGAAAAACGCCGGCTGACGTACGTTGAGATGCGTCAGGGTGCTGATCCCCCGTCGCTGACAATACGCTGACCAGTCAAACCTGGGCGTCAATGCCTGCAGATCGGTCAGTTTCATCAAGTGCGTAACCTGGTCAGGATTACGCTGATCCACCAACGACATCGACGCCTGAGCCAGTTGGGTTTCGATGCTCAGGACTATGTTCGCATCTTTCCTCGCTTCGCCGTCCGGCACACCCAATAAAATGAAGCTGCGACAGATGTGAGCAACATACGCACGGCGCGTTTGTTCCGAGGCCTCGTCGGTACGGGTGTAGTAGTTGCGGTCTGGAAGCCCGAGACCATCTGGGCTCAGGTGTGCGATGGCAGTGGAGCTGTCTTGTGGGTCCGGTGCAGTACGCAGAGAAAATAGCGGAGTGAGCCCTTCGTCATGGAGACGAGCGATCTCCGCTTGTAATCCGCTTTGATCAGTGATGGCGTCGAGGTTGGTCAGCGTAGCTACGAGGGGGGCTGCTCCGCGCTGCTCAACCGCGTCTGCCTGCACGCACGTTGTATAAAACAGCCCTACTTTCTGCTCCGTGGAGCCAAGAGGGTGCTGCGTTGCTTCAGTCAGCAGGTCTCGTAATGCCTCATCAGTGCGATTCTGTAGCTCATTGAAGCTTCCCCAGAAAGGATAAGCAGCTGGCACAGGATTCCCGGCAATCCAGCCACCATTGGCGAATTGGTAGAAGTCCAGGCAGGCCGGGGTATTCATGTCCAGGTTGCGTAGGTCGAGGGCAGGATCAGATATCTGGGCCAACAGGGAAAGAGTTGGCACGGTGACCGCAGCCGCCGCAAGGACGACCGTAATGTACGTTTTTAATTGCCTAAATCTGCCCATAAGGGAGAGCCTCAGGTTTTGTCGCAAACTTTAGATGAAGACGAGTAAAATTATCACTCTCAGTTATCCTTGCCCACAATCTCCGCACCTCTTAAGATTGTGCCCCTGTTTCGAGAAAGGGAGTTGTTTTGTTTTAGCTGGAGAAATGGAGCGGGGGAAAATGGGGTCAGGTCTTGCTGTAACACAGCACAAGGAACGGCGAAGACTGAGGTCAGAGACTTTTATGCAAAAAGAAAGCCCTGACCCTATTCTCCTATGACCCTATTCTCCTACCTCATCGAGGACCTGCAAGCGCCTTTATAAAATGGGCTCTTCCGGGTTTTGTGTGGGTAGAGGTCGGGTCCCCGGAACAGCGGAAGTAGCCCTCGACCCTTCGAGCAGGCTTGGGATCGGCGCACCCGCTCGGCGCGATCTGAGAGATGCGAGAAAGCCCTAGTGTCCCACGGGTTGTCCCGTGTATCCCGCAATCGTCACTACCGCGTTCCCAAAACCAGTCGTTGGTCCTAAGCGGCTAAAGGTGACTTCCACAGGAATGTTGCTTTGTGCATGCAGCCGCACTGCATACGTTTCCATAAACAGAGTAGTGCGGGCACCTGATTGCACGAACGTACCCACGGGCTTGACCGCAAGTCTATGGATAACTTCCTGGCCGCCCGCAGCGGTCGACAGAGTCACAAATGGAATCTGCTTTACTGGCAAGGTGACATTGACTGTGATCGTTTCAATCGTCAGGGTCATGACATCCGGTAAGTTCAGAGCAAAGAACTGGGTCGTCTCTCCAGGCTGGAGTTTCATAGGGCCGAGCATGGCCTGAAAGGGCTGCTTTGCGCCGGTCTGGTCGCCTGGCAAACTTTGGACGTCGATCTGGGCAACCACGCGGGCCGGGGTCGTGAGAGCCAGGGCAAGCGCGAGGACCGTGAGGCCGGTCCCAACGAGTAGGTACTTGTGAAGCTTGGCCATATGAGACTCCTTTCTCTCTTTTCTTTCCCTCATGGGAGCAATAAGTGAAGTGGTATGAAAAAATGCCGCCTCTCTTTTCCAAATTATTGTAGGCTGTACAAGTTGTACACTATCCTTTTTCTGATTCTGACCCGCCTATGCAGGCTAAAAGCCCTGGCGTGAAATATAAGGGGTTTAGGGTCAGGTCTTGAAATATCACTTTCTATAGAGTCGCCAAGCTGGGTAGGGTGGGTCACGACCCACCCTACGAAACTCTCGTGCACAACCTCGATGCTTAACCCAGCCTCCTCTTCTGAATGTCACCGGCACGCCTCAAAGAGCCGCTCTCCGTTACGCCAGCGCTGCACAATATCCGGCATCGCCAAGGCCCGAGCGAGAGCAGAGGTGAGGTCGTAAGAAGCGCCATCAAGTCCTGCCTGCGTGGCGCTATCGCTCAAGCCGTTAAGGACGGCATTTCCCATCACAAAGGCGTAAGCATCAGCCGGGACCTGACTCGGGGACTGGCCGGGGCCATACGCCTGCTCACAGGCCTCGCGCCGCAGTGACGTCCATCCACGACATTTAAGCGGACGCGCCGGATAGGCCATACAACGATCGTCTTGTAGGAGCGCACACGGTAGTGGTGTCTGTGCGCGGGAGGGAGAGGCAGAGGTCACACTCTGTCGGCTCCGGTCAGCCAAGCGCTGCCGCAAGGCCGCCAGTTCCTCCGGCGAACAGTGAGTGCGCAACCAGGTAGCAAGATGCACGATCTCTGCCGCAGTAGCGAGTACGACCGGCAAGTAGCAGCAAAACGCACACCCGGCCCGGCACGCTCGACGGTCCCGTTCGGGAGAGCGGTCGATCGTGCGGTCGGCCCACGCGTGAGCATTATCGACCACAGTCGTAACTGCTTCAGCATCTTCCCCGGCTTGCAGCACGACCGTGGCCTCATGATATTCCGCCGCGTACGCCGCGAGTTCCTCGCCGGCCGCTGGAGGCAGCCCCTGTACAACCAGAGCCGAGATGATTTGCTGCGCCTCTTGCGGAGAGGCCGCTTGCTGTAGCTGAGCTTTGAGAGCCTGGATGTTGAGGTGCCGTGCCTGGGCGCCTTCGCCAGGAGCAGGCTGTTTGCGCGCCGCCTTTTCTTGGCGTCGCCGCTCGGCACGACTCATCAGGTTCTGGTTCATTACTCCAGCCTTATGCGTTGCGTTCGCAATGTGGGCACAAATTTTTTTCCAGTCTCGTTCATGCGGATACTAGGGAACCAGGACTCCGCGGCCAGTCAGGCGACCCCCGATGAGATCGTGCATCGCTTCATTGACCTGGTCGAGCCGGTACGCGCGAGTGGCCAGTTTGACCTTCCCTTGGGCAGCCAGGGTCATAAGTTCTGAAAGCTCGGGATAATTGCCAACCAGGTTGCCAACAATATTGAACTCGCTGAAAATCAAGTCAATGGTCGGCACCTGCACCATCCCGCCGTAGCCAACGACGTAGTAGGTGCCACCTCTCCCTAGCATAGCCATCCCCTGCTCAGGAGTTCCCTTCTCGCCGACAAAGTCGATCACGGCATCGGCCCCACCTTCGGTGAGGCGTTTGACGTCGTCAACCATACCTCCTCCACCCATGACGCGATGTTCAAAGCCCATGTCCTCGGCCAGCTTTAAGGCTTGTTCCGAGGTGTCCACAATAATAATCGTACCGGCGCAGAGGCTGCGTAGGACCTGCGCCGCGATGTGTCCCAGGCCACCAAAGCCAATAATGGCCGCGGTCATGCCCGGCTTTAAGATTTCCGAGGCTTTCCGTGCTGCTCGATAGGCAGTGAGGCCAGCGTCAGCATACGGTGCCACATCCTTGGGTTCGAGATTGGCAGGCAGTTTGATGACAGACCGCTCTTTAGTGCGGAGGAACTGGGCGAATCCGCCGTCGTGACTGATGCCTGGAAACCAACCGTTCTGGCAGTGCATATCTTCCCCGCGCCGACACGCCGGACAGGTCCCGTCGGTAGCTAGGGGATGCACGATGACCGGGTCGCCAGGCTTAACCAGCCGGACGGTAGTGCCGACATCGTGGACCCAGCCCGCATTCTCATGGCCGAGGATATAAGGCAGGGGGCGGTCCACCTTGGCTCGCCAGATTCCCTCAACAATGTGCAGATCCGTCCGACAGAGCCCTGCTCCACCAATGCGCACGATCACATCGTCGGGCTCCTGAACCTGAGGATTAGGAAGTTCCTCAAGCTGAAGAAGCTCTTCTCGTTTCAGAGTTTCATCAAATGTATGGAGTCGAGCTGCTCTCATGGTCTCTTCCTTTCTGTAGCGGTCTTGTGGCGATTGCTCTCAGGCGACCTCATATACCACGGGCTGGGCATGCGTCAACGCAAGACGAAACGGGGCCGCCGTCTCTCTCCCGAAAAGCCGCAGCAAAAATATTGACAAGGGGGAAGCGGGATGCCATGGTAAGCGCCAAAGTTTACACCTAGAGCTCACCGCCCCGATCTAGACTGCATGTGGAAAAAGGAGAGGACTCATAAATGAAGAAGGCCATTAATCGCCGTCAGTTTTTGCAGACCAGCGGTCTGGTCATCGCTGGCGCAGCTGTTGCCGGCAGTACAGCGACAAGGTTGTTTGACCCTACCGGGGCATGGGCGATATCAACAACTACACTGGATGAGCATACAGCGATGACCTTAGTAGCGATGTGTCGCTCCCTCTATCCGCATAAAGCGATTGAGGACGCTCAGTACAGCAAAGTTGTTGAAGAGTTTGATAAGAAGGCGAGCGCTGACCCGGCCTTCGCCCAGTTACTGCACGATGGAGTCGCCTCACTCGACGCGGGGGCCCACGGGAAGTGGCTGGATGTAAGTGATGAGGAGAAACTGCGAGTTTTGAAAAGCATGGAAACCACGCCGTTTTTTCAGACCGTG
>JACQEL010000973.1 GCA_016200595.1 Deltaproteobacteria bacterium | reverse complement strand
GATCTTGATCACGTCAGCGCCCAGGAGCCCGAGATAGGTCGCAGCCAGCGGTCCAACCGCGGCCATGCCGAAATCAAGAACTCGTATGCCTGCTAACGGTCCCGCCATAACGTCCTCCTTTGATCCTCACGCAGCCACTTACTCTTATAGCAGTTTTCAGTTGCATACGTCCTCCTCTGTAGGGGCGATCCTGGTGATCGCCCAAGGGAGGCGCGGGGCAGGGCGAATACAAGATTCGCCCCTACACCCGATTGCGGGTCTCACCCAAGTGAAATTCGCTATAAGACAGCTCGAAATCAACCGTTCCCTTGTTGATCGGGAGACTTTCGGTGTATTAAAAGAGCAGAAGCTGCAAGGAGGGAAGCACGATGAGCCGTTCATTCGATCCAATCCTGGTAGAAGTTGTCAAGCATGAACTCGCTGCCATTACCGAGGAAATGGCGATTGCGGTGAGCAAGACGGCGCGCTCGCCCATGGTTAAAATCGGTGACTTTGCCGCGACTCTCTGCGATGCCCAGGGGCGGCTCATTGGTCCAGGCTATGCGGCACCGTTTCAGCTCGCCATCTTCATTGAAGTGATGTCTGCTGTTCTGAGCAAATGGAGAGGCACCTTCCAGCCCGGGGATGTTGTCCTGGCCAACGACCCCTATGCAGGTGCGGGCCACCTGCCAGATGTGGCAATTATCGCCCCGGTCTTCTGGCACGAGCAACTGGTCGCCTTTAATCTCGCCTATTCGCACCACACCGACATCGGTGGCCGGTTCGCCGGCGGGTTCAGCAGTCAGTGCACGGAGAGTTTTGAGGAGGGCTTACGGCTGCCGGTCGTCAAGCTGTGCACCGCTGGGCAGCGTAACGAAGCCCTGCTGGAGATAATTCTCGCCAACGTGCGCACGCCGGAGGAGTGGCTGGGCGATGTGGAAGCTAAGATCGCCGGCTGTTGGCGAGGCGAGCAGGAAATGCGGGCGCTCTTGGACAAATACGGTCTGGAGACCTTCACTTCCTGTTGTGACCACTTGATCGACCATGCCGAACAGGCCACCCGGGCAGCGATCCGCGCGATTCCGGACGGGTGCTATGAACAGGAAGACATTTTTGAAGACGACGGATTTGGCAATGAGGTTGCCCTCAAGCTGAAGGTGGCCCTGCAGGTCAATGGTGACACACTGACGGCAGACTTCGCTGGCACTGAGGGGCAAGCGAAGGGAGCCATCAATCTCCCGGTCAGTATGACCAAAGCCATGGTGTACGGGGCGCTCAAACTGATGGTGAATCCAGACATCATGCTAAACGTCGGCTTTGTTCGCCCCATCCAGATCATAGCTCCGCTAGGGAGTCTGTTGAATCCACGCTTTCCGGCAGCTGTCGGCGGTCGGGCCTCGCTAGCTTTCCGCGTGTGTGACATGGTGTTTCGCGCGTTAGCCAAGGCGTTGCCTGAGAAAGTTCCGGTCGTCGGTGAAGGCGGGGATGTGCTCCACTTCACCGGACGAGGAGCGGATGGCCGGTCCTTTGCAGCCATGGACGGTTTCTTTGGCGGCTGGGGCGGCAGGCCGATGAAAGACGGGATTGACGGTATCACACCGATGACCTTTGGCTCTTACGGAACGACGCCCATAGAAATGTTGGAGCGGGAGTATCCGCTGGTCGTTGATGGCTTTGGCTATGTGCCTGACAGCGGCGGTGCCGGCAAGTATCGCGGTTCACTCTCCATTTATCGCCAGTGGCGGTTCTTGCAGCCTGGTACGATCATGGTGCGCACAAATCGACTCTCACGTGCCTCGGAAGGTCTGGCCGGTGGGCAGCCAGGAGCGCTCTCGCAGAATATCCTCAATCCTGAAACGGAAAGCCGAGCCCTTCCCCCGCAAACCCACATGCACCTTGAGGTCAATCCCGGAGACTGTCTCTACCATGCGATTAGCGGTTCAGGCGGTCACGGTGATCCGTGGGAACGCGAGCCGGAGAAGGTCCTGACCGACGTGAAAGATGAGAAGGTAACAATCGCGGGAGCCCGGGAACAATATGGAGTGGTGATCGATCTGCAGAGCTTGAGTATTGACTGGGAGCACACGACACAGCTACGGCAAAGCCGGCGACAGCCGGAGCGATTGGTAGCGGCGGATTGACAGGCTGAATGACTAAACTGACCGGTTTGCTGCGGAGAAAGCGAAGAAGAATTCGAGCTACGGCCCTCCTCCTCCCTCTACTCTCTTCGCAGTGGTATAGAAAGAAAAGCGAACGAAAGTTGGCTAGCGAACAGACATATGGAAACACTCACGATTCACGCCGTCTACGAAGATGGGAAGCTTCGTCCCCTGCTATGAAAATACTGGCGGTGAGGTTAGGCAGCCTCTTTGACCTCTTCAACCGTCACTTTCATCCCGAGCCTTTCCAGTTGACGAATTAACCGTTTGCGCTGCTTGTCAACGTTCCGACGCTCGAAATACTCACTCCCTAACTCCTGATACGGCGTCCGGGTCTGCAAGACGTGATAGGCGATCACCAGAATACTGTGGCCTACAGCGATCAGCGCTTTCTTTTTGCCCATCCG
>JACQEL010000972.1 GCA_016200595.1 Deltaproteobacteria bacterium | reverse complement strand
GGAGTGGCGGTGCGGATGGCGCTTCTTTATTTGTTGACAGCTCAGGGAAAAGAGCTGCGGGATGAGTCGGTTGAGCGCGAGCGGGAAGCCCAGCCTCCGAAACGTGTGAGAGCGGCGAGGCCGGTAGGGGCGAGATGACTGTAGTTATCCTGCGCGGTTAGAGAGAGCCAGGCGAAGCATGAAAATTGTCATTCATGGCGGCACAGTCGTCGATCCGGCCAATAAGTTAGAGGCCGTCAGAGATCTGCTGATCGAAGATGGACTGATTCGTGCGATCGACAAACCCGGGAGCTTCTTCGGCGTTGGCGATACCGGCATTGAGGCCAGTGGTCTTATTGTGACCCCAGGGTTTATCGATATGCATGTCCATCTGCGCGAGCCTGGCTACGAATATAAAGAAACCGTATTGACGGGGACGCAGTCGGCAGTTGCGGGCGGGTTTACTGCAGTAGCGTGTATGGCGAACACCAACCCAGTCAACGATAATGGCTCCGTCACCCGTTACATTATCGAGAAGGCGCAAGCAGCTCACCTCGCGCGCGTGTTTCCCATCGGCGCACTCTCCAAGCAGCTGAAAGGAGAAGAACTCGCCGATATTGGTGAAATGGTGGAGGCTGGCGCGGTGGCGATTTCGGATGATGGCCGACCAGTGATGGATACCAACCTGATGCGCCGTGCGCTCGAGTATTGCTCGATGTTCAAGGTGCCGGTGAGCGTCCATGAGGAAGATCTGCATCTGGCTGCTGGTGGAGTAATGAATGAAGGGCCAACCGCGCTACGGCTAGGGCTCAAAGGCATCCCTAATGCGGCTGAGGACGTGATGGTCGCGCGCGACATTGCTCTGGCTCGACTAACTGGCGGGCGGCTGCATATTGCCCACGTCAGTACACGCGGTGCTGTGGCACTGGTCCGGCAAGCCAAGGCAGAGGGCTTAGCGGTGACTGCCGAAGCAACCCCGCATCATTTCTCCCTGACTGAAGAAGCGGTAGACGGGTATAACACTAACGCCAAAATGGCGCCCCCTTTACGCGCAGCTCAAGACCTCGAAGCGCTGAAAGAGGGACTCCGCGACGGTACGATTGACGTGATCGCGACTGATCACGCGCCGCATCACCGCGATGAAAAAGAAGTCGAGTTTGATCAAGCTGCTAATGGTATTATCGGTCTGGAAACCGCTTTACCCTTAACTCTCAAGCTCGTGCGGGCCAAGGTCCTGTCCCTTTCCCAGGCCTTGAGTAAACTCACCCTCCACCCCGCGCGCATTCTGGGATTCCCGTATGGGACGCTTTCTCCTGGCGCCCCAGCCGATGTCGTTCTCTTCGATCCGGCGCGACAGTGGCGGATCGAATCGGAAACATTGCGTTCAAAGAGCAAGAACACGCCGTTTGGCGGATGGGAACTAACTGGAAAGGTTATCCTCACTATGGTGGGTGGTAGAGTAGTGTATGAGGGAAGATAAGCTATCAGCTGTTAGCTATTAGCTGTTAGCTATTAGCTAAGACAGAAAACATCGGAAATTGATCAGGAACAAGCTAAATCGGATGAGAAAAAGCTCGGAAGTTAATCTTCTCTCTTATCTTGCTAAGAGCTAAGAGCTAAGAGCTAAAAGCTAACAGCTAAAAGCCTATGTCTCTAAAAGCAATACTCGCTCTCGCCGACGGGACAGTCTTTACCGGCTCGGCATTTGGCGCCGAGGGTGAAGCAGTTGGCGAAGTGGTGTTCAATACCTCTATGACCGGTTATCAGGAGATTCTTACCGATCCGTCCTATAAGGGGCAAATCGTCACCATGACCTACCCCGAGATCGGCAACGTCGGGGTCAACCCTGAGGACGTGGAATCGCGACAGCCATTTGTGGAAGGTTTTATCGTCAAAGAATACTGGGAGCGGCAGAGTAACTGGCGGGCGCAGCAAAGCTTGGGACAGTATCTCAAAGCGCATCACATCGTCGGCATCCACGGGATCGACACGCGCGCGCTGGTACGGCACCTACGCGATTACGGTGCTCAACAAGGGGTGATTTCAACGGTGGACTTGGTGCCACAACGCCTCGTGGAAAAAGCGCAGGCTGCGCCGAGTCTGGTCGGCCGCGATCTTGTCAAGGAAGTGACCTGCTCACACCCCTACGACTGGCAGCATGGACGGTGGCAACTCGGTGAAGGCTATCAAGAAACAAGTCCGGAGTCCGAAGTCCGAGGTCCGAGGTCCGAGGTCCGAAGTCCGAAGTCCGAAGTCCAAACCCCAGCCCCTAGCACCCAGCACCCTTTCTTCGTCGTGGCCTACGATTACGGCATCAAGTTCAATATCTTGCGCAATCTGGTCGAGGCTGGGTGCCAAGTGCGCGTGGTCCCGGCACAGACTACGGCTCTGGAGGTGTTTGCTCTCAAGCCTGACGGTGTTTTTCTCTCTAACGGCCCTGGGGACCCGGACGCCGTACCGTACGCCAAGGAGAATGTTGCTGCCTTGATCGGCAAGGTTCCGATGTTCGGTATCTGTCTCGGACATCAGATTATAGGCCTGGCTCTGGGGGGGCGCACGTACAAACTGAAATTCGGTCACCGCGGTGGCAATCATCCAGTGATGGACCTGACGACGCGCAAGGTAGAGATTACCACACAGAATCACGGATTCTGTGTGGACGTGGACTCCTTACGAGGCCGAGCCGAAATTACCCATATGAATTTGAACGACAATACGGTCGAGGGACTGGCCCATAAGGAGTATCCGCTGTTCTCGGTGCAGTATCATCCCGAGTCATCTCCGGGACCGCACGATGCGGATTATTTGTTCCACCGTTTTGTCGCGCTGATGGAGCGCCAGAGGAAAGGGTAGGGGCAGTGCATGCATTGCCCCTATAGCGCTGCAGAGGATGCCCAAACGCACTGATCTCCACTCTATCCTGCTCATTGGCTCCGGCCCGATTGTGATCGGCCAAGCCTGCGAGTTCGACTATTCCGGCACGCAGGCCTGTAAGGCGCTCAAAGAAGAAGGATATCGGGTGATCCTGGTCAACTCCAACCCGGCCACGATCATGACTGACCCTGGCTTCGCCGACCGTACCTACATAGAGCCTCTGACGGTTGAGGTTCTCGAAAAGATCATTGCTCAGGAACGACCCGATGCTTTGCTCCCAACCATTGGTGGACAGACCGGCTTGAACCTCGCTATCGATCTGGCAGAAGCGGGAATCCTCGATCGTTATGGCGTGGAACTGATTGGCGCGAAGTTACCAGCGATTAAGAAGGCTGAGGACCGCAACCTGTTCAAAGCGGCAATGGAAAAGATCGGTCTCGACCTGCCGCGCAGCGGGTACGCCCGCTCCTTCCAGGAAGCCGAAGAGATCCGCCAGCACCTTGGTCTTCCACTGATCATCCGTCCCTCGCGCACCTTAGGGGGCGCTGGCGGTAGTATCGTCTCCTCGTTGGCTGAGTTTCGCACTCTGGTGGAATGGGGACTCGAAGCCTCGCCCACCCATGAGGTGCTGATTGAGGAGTCGATTGCAGGGTGGAAAGAGTTTGAACTGGAGGTGATGCGCGACAGCAAAGATAACGTGGTGATCATCTGCTCAATTGAAAATCTCGATCCCATGGGGGTGCACACGGGTGACTCGATCACTGTCGCGCCGGCACAGACGTTGACCGACAAGGAATACCAGATCATGCGTGACGCCGCTTTGCGCATCATCCGTGAGATCGGCGTAGACACTGGCGGCTCGAACATTCAGGTCGCCACTCACCCTGACACCGGCCGTAGGGTGGTGATCGAGATGAATCCGCGCGTGTCGCGCTCGTCGGCACTGGCCAGTAAGGCAACAGGTTTC
>JACQEL010000971.1 GCA_016200595.1 Deltaproteobacteria bacterium | reverse complement strand
GTCATTGCCCATCGACTCGAACACTGCGCTGCGACGACCATAATATTGGTGGGGTGAGCTTGGTGACTTCTATCTGAACGATCCTCACAAAAGACACCTACACAAAGCGCGGCATACCGTACACCGGCAACCCAAAAGCCCGTCGACCAAGGAGCGCTTTGCCTTCAGTGCCGGCAAAGGGTTGATGGATGATGGCGGCGCGCACGTCCCGATACATCTGTTCCAGCGGATTCTTCTTAAACAGCGCCGCTCCACCGACCATACGCATGGCTTTATCGACCACTTGCACACAGCTTTCCATGACAAACTGGAAACACGAGATCAGGTTCACCAGATCATCTTGACTGCGCGTGGTAATATCGTCGTGCGAGGCGATAGTTTGGTGCAGCATCGCCCGCGCGGAGCGTAGGCCGATTTCCATTTCCGCGGCCAGCAGTTGGTTGCCAGGGTAGTATGTCATGGGTTGATCGAAGGGCTCTTGGGTCCGGCCGGAGACCCAGGTCATGGCGTAATCACGCGCCGCTTGGGCGAGACCGAGATAGCATGCCGGACCGGAAGCCACCCACCAGGATGAGGTAATATTGGACAGCGTATCCCAAGTTTGGACGGGGCGGGGCACTGCTGCCTTCTCTGAGATAAATACGTTATCCCACACAACATCATTGCTACACGACGACCGGATGCTCATCGTATCCCAGTTGTTTTGGATCTGGACCCCTTTGGTATTGGTCGGAAGGAAACACAACAGGCATTGAGGCCCCTTCTCCGGGTCGTTATAGCGCGCAGTAGTCAACAAATAGTCCGCACATGCTGACATGGTCCCAAACCCGCTGCGGCCATTAATTACATAGCCACCAGTTACCTTTTTTGCTTGACGGGTCGTATCATTCACGCCAGCAAAGCCGATGGAGCTATTCATCTTGGGATCACTGACGGGCCCGGCAAAGATAATCTTGTCGTTGACTAGAGCCTTCAGCATCGGCTCGATCGCATTCAGCTTTAGCCCCTCGCCATGTTTGTTAAGCCACCAGAGATCCGCAATCAGGGCTACGGCGATATGGTGCATATTGACTGCAATAGCCATGGGCAGATCTCCATAGGCTAAGCGTTCCTGTGCTAAGGCAATGTCCAACGGTGTGGCGCCTCCACCGCCCAGTTCTTCCGGAACGATGAGCGCGCTGTAACCGGAAGCTTTCATGGCGTCGACATTTTCATGGGGAAAACTGCTCTCCTGGTCGTGCTGGGCAACGCGGGTTTTGAAATCATCGGCATGGGAAGCCGCCATATTAACGAAACGTTGTTGACGCTCGGTGAGCTTTGTTTGCATGCGTTGGACCTCTTTTCTTATCTCTCGCGGAAACTGCTCTCAGACAACTCAGGCTGATGTGATTCGACGTACACAACTTTGCCCAGATGAGATAGGGGGCCACTACTTTCTATGAGGAGAGAGTGAAAAAGACAGTTTTATCTGTAAGCAGCGTAGTTGCGGGTTTTCTCAACCTACCTACGTCTGCTCCGGCTCCGGCTCTAACCACCAACGACTCATGTCCAATTCGAGCGCCTCGAACGGTTCGGCTCGCACTGCCTCTGCGCCACCGTGTGTACTCACTAACACCCAGTGTCGTCCCTCCAGCCGAAACACTTCCAGTGTCTGTTGTAGAGGATCGACTAACCACAGGTGACCAACACCCTCCCGCGCATAGATTGGCACTTTGCGTACTCTATCGACGCGTGCGGTAGACGGTGAAACGACTTCACAGACCCAGTCCGGTGCGAGTTCGACATACGCCTCATTTGCCAGCACTGGCAGCCGTTCTCGTCGCCAGCCGGCAAGATCAGGAACGAGAACATCTGCACCAAAGTGCAATTCTGGTTCAAAGAGAATCCACCAGCCTCCAAGCCCTCCAGGACCACCAATCCGTCGATCGAAAGGATCGAGTACTCCGCGAAGGACAGAAGTTGCCCGAGCATGAGGGAATGCGGGGCGTGGAGAGGTGACTAGCTCTCCGTCAAGAATCTCGGCAACGAGAATGTCAGGAACCTTGAGCAGATCGTCATACGTTGCCCGGCGTTGTGCGGGATTCATGACGGTACACTAGCACGGATGGCAGCAGAGAAAACAGCTGAGAGTTCCCAATTACCCTACCAGCAATCCGTTTGAATTTCTCTCACTTCCCGTGGTATAGCTTTTTTCATGTCCGCAGAGACACTCCACAAAAGCGGGATCGAGCATATGAGTACGAAACGCTTCCGCATTGCCTTTTCTTTTACCGGCGAAAAGCGGGATTTCGTCGCAGAAGTTGCTGCTATTCTCACCCGCCCTTTGCACTGTAAACCGTAACCCGAAACCGGAGGTTTTATGAAGAACGTACACGTGTCCAAAGCCGAGATGCTCAAACGGACCGCGCGGTTCACCGAGCTGCGCTCAAGCCGCCAGGCGTTTATCGACAGTAAGATTCCTGGTCACGAGCGTGAGATTTTCAACGTTATTGGCCGCGGGGTGACGGAAGACACCAGCCTCAACCCTGCGATCACCGATGCGCGTGATTTCAACCTGACCTACGTTCGTGCCGAGCCGGGCAAGGGCGCGGCTTTGCATGCGCATACAACCGTTGAAGTGTTTGTGGCGCTCTCAGGCGAGTGGGGAATTTATTGGGGCGATGACGGCGAGCAAGAAATCATTCTCAAACAGTGGGATACGGTCTCAGTACCACCAGGAGTGATGCGCGGCTTCCGTAATGCCGGGAAAGAGTCCGCGCTGCTCATCGCGATTCTCGGCGGGACCGATGCCGGGCATGTCAGTTGGACGCCAAAAGTGTTGGAACAAGCACGGGCCACTGGCTTGAAGCTTGATGAGCAGGGGAATTTGCTACAGTAAGCGTCCGCCAGCGGGTTAACCATCGGCCTGCTACGGACCCAGCCCTCTTTGAGTAGGAGATGGACAAAAGCTTCTCCCGGGGTTAGGTCTGGGAGGGAAGGAGGGTACGATCATGGCGACAGCAGGACAGGTGTTGGCAGACGACCCGGTTGAGCAGCTCTTTGAGCAAGAGGTCACCGATGGCCTTCCAGTAGTGCCGCCTACGCGCGAGCGGGTGGAACGCATGCTGGCGGGCGCGCCCGAGCGGGAGCGTGATGAACTGATCGGCGCCCTGGGCCCGTGCTATGGTGACGCAACCGTGGAAAAAATCGCGATCAACGCGGTGATGGCTGGCTGTAAACCGGAGTATTTTCCAGTGGTGCTGGCGGGAGTCGAAGGCCTCTGTGATGAGCGCTTCTGTACCCATGGGCTGAGCGTCACCTTACTGTCAGGCGCGCCGCTGGCGATTATCAACGGCCCAGTGCGCCGCCAGATCGGCCTGAACTGCGGCCACAACGCTCTGGGCCACGGTTTTCGTGCCAACGCGACGATTGGTCGAGCCTTGCGTCTGGTCATTATGAATATCGGTGGCGCTCGGCCCCACGGCATCACTAAAGCGACCATGGGGCATCCCGGCCAGTACACGTTTGTCGTCGCCGAGGACGAAGAGGCTTCTCCGTTAGAGCCGCTGCACGTGGAGCGCGGCTTTCAGCGGCAAGACTCGGT
>JACQEL010000140.1 GCA_016200595.1 Deltaproteobacteria bacterium | reverse complement strand
ACGGTGTATTTTTGTCGCCACGTGGTGCGGGAGATTGATCTGCGGCTCCCTTCTGAGCACTAAGGCCATGTGTTACCCATGTCTCCGCACACTTGTCACCCATGTCTCCGGTCTATACAGAAGGTCAGGATGAGGGGTTGCACGGCACGACTGCTGCCGGTCGCCCTCTCACCCTAGCCCTCTCCCACAAGGGGAGAGGGAACCGATCGGCGTATGGTCCACAAGGACACATGCAAATGAGACCCGTGCTAGAGAGTAGGACCGCGTCTACGCTAAAGACTGTGTAGACTGGCAACGTGTGCTACTGGCGGCTTTGTCCGCCAGTAGGTAGTGGGCACGGGCAAGCAAGCTCAATATTGTCCGGAATAAATTTGCTCCGCTGTGTGCCGGAAGCGTAATTTTGGAGTGCGTCAGCCATGCTGGCGCTTTGTTGGCCTGAAGCCAGGCTTGAGGCCGATAGCGGGCGAAGCATGGCTTCGCCTGGCAAAAGCGGGAGCGTGGCTCCCGCACTCCAAAGAGCAAAAGCACAGTCCTGAGCCGTGGCGCGCACAGCGCTCACTCTCTCAGTACAGCACCTGCTCTGCTTTCAGTCTGGCGATCTCTTGAGCAGAGTAACCTAGGAGATCGCGCATTACTGTATCCGTATCAGCCCCTAGCAGCGGAGCTGGGGTGCGCACGCCGTTTGGCGCGTTGGTAAAACGCCAAGGGATACCGGCATGGGTCTGCACTCCGACCTCACCGTGTGGGAGCCGGGCAAAAAAGCCACGCTCGTTGAGATGGCGATCTTCAGCCAGGTCTTTGCTGTTCATCGACGGAAATGCGGCAACCCCAGCCGCCTGCAGAGTGTGTGTCACCTCCCATTTCCCGCGCTGTGCGGTCCAAGCAGTCAGCAGCACTTCAAGTTCGTCTTCATGGGTTTTGCGATCTACAGCGGTGCGAAAACGCGGATCTGTCGCGAACTGCGGTTGCCCGATAGCTTGACAGAGGGCCTGCCACTCTTCATTGCTTCCGCAAGCGATGGTTACCCACTCGTCTTCTCCGGCACAGCGGAAACAGTTGTGCGGCGACATCCACAGATCGCGATTGCCGCTGCGTGCAGGCTGGGCACCATTCATCGCATAGTCCATCCATCCCTCATGCACCAGAGCTGCTACCGCTTCCCACAGTGACACGTCAATGTACTGGCCTTTCCCGGTGCGCTTTCGGGCCACCAGGGCAGCACAGATCGCCACTGCAGCGTTAATTCCGCCATTGGGATCACCATAGGAGATCCCCACTTCCTGTGGCGAACCGTCAGGATACCCGGTTAAAGAAGACAGCCCGGTGAGCGGTGCCACCGCCGGACCGTAGCCCATGTATTTTTGCTGCGGGCCAGTGTGCCCGTAGCCCGCAATCGAAGCCATGATGATGTCAGGCTTAAGCTGCTTCAGGTCCTCATAACCAAGTCCGAGATGCTCCATCACGCCGGTGGCGAAATTATCCACAACTACATCACACGTTGCGATAAGTTTGCGGACGATTTCAAGCGCGTCCCGCTTGCTGAGATTCAACAGAATACTCTTTTTGCCCTGATTCCACTGGTTAAAGTAGCCGGAGCGGTTGAAGCTCGGTTCCAGACCGGAGGGATAAATAGGTACGCGCCGGCCCAGATCGGGTCGCACCTGCGACTCAATCTTGATGACCTCAGCCCCCAGATGAGCGAGATGCATGGCGCAGAAAGGACCAGCCCACGCCCAGCTAAAGTCCGAAACGCGGATGCCTTCAAGGGGAAGATGGGGACCAAGAGTCCGGGGTCCGGCGTCCGGGGTCCGGCGTCCCTCTAGATCTGTCTTGATTTGTCCGAGACTTGCCTTGACTTCTTCGTTGTGTTCGCCCAAGAGCGGGGCTGGACGGCGAATTTTCCACCACGGTTCGCGCAATTGATAGGGTGGGCCGAGATGGGTGAGCGTGCCGGCCTGGGGATGAGTGACTTCGACAAAGAAATTTCTGGCGCGCAACTGCTCTTGCTTCGCCAGTTGGGCCATCGAAAACACCGGCGAGAAACAAATTCGCCGTTCTTGTCCGGCCCGCCAGAGATCTTCCACTTTCCACTGTTTAATCCACTCTTCTATATACGGCTTGAGGACGTCCGAGTTTTCAGCCCGAACAAAGGGATCCTTAAAAATCTCCCAACTGGCCCACTCTGGGTCGCCCATCAGCTCAATCAACCGCTGCCACTGGTCTTGCTCGACATTCACGAGAAAGATGAGCCCATCTTGGCACTCATAAATGCCCCACGGATAGAGGAGGCGTCGTCCCAAACGCGAGGCGACCTGGCCCATATACGTGTAGTAGACAAAATTTTGCTCAAGGAACGAGGCAACAAACTCTTGGCCGGAGAGATCAATATGCTCTCCGGTCCCGGTTTCCAGGGCTCGATAGTATGCCCCCAACGTCACCACGGTTGCAGCCAAGGCACCTTGAAAATCGGCTTGATGCCCGCATGCTTTCAGCGGCGGCAGCTCGGGTTGGTCTGAAGCGCCAGGGCTGAGCCACGCCCATCCCCCCCCATGCGCCAGGGTGATTTCGTGGGCTTTATAGTCGCGGTAGGGCCCACTCAGCCCAAAAGGCGTAATCGAACACATGACTAAGCGAGGATTACGCTGGTGAAAGGTGTCGTAGTTGAGCCCAAGTGCAGACATCAGCGGTGGCGCATAGTTGTGGACCAGGATATCCGCCCAGGTCAGCAAACGCTGGAGTTGTTCTTTGCCCTGCGGTTGGCGCAGGTCAAGCGTCACTCCCCGCTTGTTCGTGTTCAGGGCGAGAAAGAGACCGCTCTTCTCCGAGTGTGGGGCACCAGCCGGGAAAGGGCCACGTTGTCGGGCCTGGTCTCCCTGCGGCTCTTCAATTTTGATGACCTCGGCTCCCAGGCCGGCCATTAACTTAGTCGCGTATGCTGCTGACACGAGATGCCCGAGTTCAAGAACCCGTACCCCTTCGAGTCCCTGCATAGCTTGAGTCTCCTTTCTGTCCACCGCCGCCCGGCGCTGTCATTCTGAGCGGAGCGAAGAATCTCGCTTTAACCGTGGCAGAGAGATGTTTCGCTACGCTCAACATGACACTATAGCAACCGTTATTCGGACAGGCACTTACGGAATTCCTAATAGCTTGTGAGTCTGTAAGCTCAGCCTCCACTGCGGATGCTCAAGGCAATACCGCACGGCGAGTCGCGTATTGCGTGCTCGCTCTGGACCATCCATCGGCTGCAAGAAGAAGTAGCGGAAGTCGAGTTGGGCAAAGCGCGCCGGTTCCGCTCCTGTTTGAGGAAAGACTAGTTTGAGTTCATGACCGGCGCGCAGCACAAGATCGCCCTCAGCCTTAGGACTAACACAAATCCAATCGACACCGCGCGGAGGCAACTGCGTGCCATTGGTTTCAATGGCGACCTCGAAGCCGAATTCATGGAATACCGCAACCAGGGTGTCATCGAGTTGGAGCAAAGGCTCACCGCCTGTGCACACAACGAATGGACGAGCGAGTGACACGCGAGGAATGGGCCACGCGGCGGCGACTGCCGTCGCCAATTCGCGTGCCGACTGGAACCGTCCTCCGCCGACCCCATCCGTCCCCACGAAGTCGGTGTCGCAAAACTGACAGCGCGCAGTCAGACGATCCTCTTCCCGGCCCGACCACAGATTGCAGCCGGCAAAGCGGCAGAAGACCGCCGGGCGACCAGTGTGTGCCCCCTCCCCTTGCAGTGAATAGAAGATTTCTTTGACTGCATAACTCATAGTGGGGTCAAGGGTTGGGAATTGGGGATCGGGAGGGAAAACAGAAAGAGGATAGGATTGGGAAACTAACTCCCAACCCCCAACCCCTACTTCTTTGCCGCTCCGAGAATATTTTCTTTAAATGCCTTGGCGGCCGTGAAGCCCACCTTTTTGCGGGCAGAAATCTTGATGGGTTCGCACGTTTGCGGGTTACGCCCAGTCCTGGCCTTCAGTTGGCGCAGGCGAAAAGTCCCGAGATTCGGGATCTTGAGCACTTTATCTTTTTTCACAGTTTTGGCGATGAACTCAACCAAGTCTGTCAGGTTCTTATCAGCCTGACGATTAGGGATTCCGCCCCAGGTCTCGGCCAGTTTCTTCACCATTTCGGACTTTGTCATAGTACCAACCTCCTTCCTAATGTTATCCCGGAATTCAACCTTTGAGAGGAGATCTAGAGAATGCTGCGCCATGCTCGCTTCCTCTGTTCACTCCTCATCGT
>JACQEL010000987.1 GCA_016200595.1 Deltaproteobacteria bacterium | reverse complement strand
GGCCATGGCCGCGGCTTGTTCGTGGCGCACGTCCACGGAGCGAAAGCCGATCTCGATGCAGCGCGAGGCCACATCGACCATCGGTCCCCCGGTGAGATAGAAGACGGTATCGACGCCTTCGTCTTTGAGTGCTTTGACTACTAGATCGTTCCCATTCGTTTTCGCCATAGCGGACCCTCCTTCTTTAATGAGCAGTTTAAGACACAGGATGTGAAAACAACCAATCTAGGCTATACAGCCGCACGGCGCTCCCCCAGAATTATCCTCTAGGTCTTTGGGGTTGCCTCCTGTTGTTATGTAGTCTATCGGCTCAGGCTAGGGAAGAGGGCACAGGATCAAAAAGATGGACAAGGTGTAGCAGCGGAGTGAAGTTTCACCTGCCACACCGGTAGTCGCCTTTTCTGTTTGTGTTGCTAAATTGAGGTTAAGTCAGCGGCCGCTTGAGGATCATGAGGAGCTGGACTCCACAGGGCGCGACCCCCGCGAATTCCCAGCCCTCTCGCCGCTTATCGGTCATGAACTCTATCAGGTTCGGCGCGGGGCTTTGCGGCTCCTTATTGACGCGCAACACGGTGCGCGAAGCCACATCCACAATCGCCTGCAGCGTCAAGTAATTCTTTTCTTGCTCTTCCACATTCCTCCCCTCCCTTCATGTCCACCTCAGGAGCATCGTCTTTTTATACCATAAGTGCTCTGCGTTAGCACGCAACGGCTGACGTGGCACGATGACGGGCTCTGTATCCAGTTCATCGATCGTGTCTGCCGGCCGTTTATTGATTGTCTTGCGAGGTCTGTTCTTGCTTCACCTTGGCATCCAGCGAGGAAAGAATATACTGCTTTCACAAGAAAGAGTTCGCCAGATAGGAAAGGAACGACGATGAAACTCTACGATTATCCCCAATCTCCCAACTGTCGCAAGGTGCGCTTATACCTGGCCGAAAAGGGGCTCCGCGTGCCGCTGCAGCCGGTCAACCTGTTAACCGGGGAACAAAGGGCGTCCGACTTCTTACGGCGTAACCCTTTTGGGGCTGTCCCTATTTTGGAACTCGACGACGGCGCCGTGATCCCTGAATCCTTGGCGATCATTGAGTATTTCGAGGAACTGCATCCCGAGCCGCCCTTATTTGGTACAGACCCGCTCACCCGGGCACTGGTGCGCGCCTGGGAGCGCCGTTGTGAGTTGGGAGTATTTTTGCAGGCGACCCGCCGGTTCTTCCACTCCAGCCCATTTTTTGCCGCGCGGGTCGAGCAAAATCCCAAAGTTGTCGAAGAGGCCGAGCAAGTGTTGCGCGCCCGGCTGACGCTGATCAATGAGCAACTCAAGGATCACCAGTGGGTGGCTGGGACGTTTTCGCTGGCTGACCTCACGCTGCTGGCCGGGATCGACTTCGCGGCTGCTTCTCAGTTCACCCTCGACCCCGCTTGGACCCATCTAGGCCGCTGGTATGAGACGATGAAGAGACGTCCGAGTGCCGCGGCCTGAGCGAGCCTTTTTGGACGAGAAGAAACTCGTGGGCGAGGAGCAGGGAAAGTCCCGGCGGCGAGATTGAGAGACTGGTGTTGCATCGCACTCCAGCGGTTTGTCCTTGCATGAAGAGAGAAAGTAGGCCGGAATAAGCGGAGCGTTTCCGGCGCAGACGAGCACGCCTGGGCCTGGCCAACCGCCCCCTCACCATGGCCCTCTGTGGAGCCTTGATTAATCAAGGCTCCACGGGGAGAGGGGAGGAGTCGCGCCGTGCTCTTAGTTCTCTCTCCCCTCGTGGGAGAGAGTTAGAGAGAGGGGGACCACAACAGCACCCCGCATCTCTATTGCGCTGGACTACTGGCTCTCCTGCCCCTTTTCGGTGTGGTCCCCCTCTAGTCGAGATCCATGCGGTAGAGTTTGACCGCGTTGTCAAAAACGATCTTCTTGGTCACTCCTGCCGGTACACCAGCAAAGTCTTTCTCGATGACTTGGCGGGAATTAGGCCAGGTCGAGTCGGCATGCGGGAAGTCGGAGGCCCACATGTAGTTATCCTCTCCGAAGAACCGCGTGTTCGCCGGTCCCACCGGATCATCCTGGAAAGTCGCCCACACCTGCCTGCGCACGTACTCACTGGGTTTCAGCGGTATCGGCTCCGGCATCATCGCGCCAAACTTGTCATAGATATGATCCAGACGGTACATGTAATGGGGAAACCAGCCGGTATCGTTTTCCGCCGACACAATCAGCAGCTGGGGAAACCGCTCCAGCACTCCACCAAAGATGATGGTGGTGAGCGACCGCTGCACCTCATGCAGGACATTCATCGCGCCGGTGGCGATTTGACTAAAATCGATCTTGCTCTCTTTACTCTTGCCAGTGATGACATGCAGGGATAACGGCATATGCAACTCGGAAGCCGCTTGCCAGAACGGGTCGTACTCCTTGCTGCTGTAGGGCTTGTCCGCCGGCGGCGACCCCCAGATCATCGCGCCTTTCAGCCCCTGCTTGGCGCAGCGTTCCAGCTCTGTGACTCCGTCAGCAATGTCTTCTAGTGAGATGAGGGCAATGGGATGGAGGCGCTTCGGGCTATGCGAGCCAAACTCTGCCACCCAGTCGTTGTACACCCGGAAACAGGAGCGCTGCAGTTCGGCGTCATCCATCTGAAAGAGTGGCATACCCAGGGTAGTGTAGAGCACCTCCGCCTCAACGCCATCGATGTCTTGGTCTTTGATGCGCTCGGCTGGGTCCCAGCCGCTGGGCCGGGCCGCTTCATAGCCTTTTTTCATATGATCTTTAAGTTCTTGCCCGCTTCTGCCGCTGGCAAATCCACCCGCCACCGGAAAAGGGTTGATTCCCGGGGCCACGAAGGAATATCCAGCTTTCCCTTCGTTTTTCACCACCTGGGGTGCCTGATCGCGAAACTTCTTATCCAGCCGTGTTGTCCAGAGGTCGGCCGGCTCCATCATGTGCGAGTCCGCTGAAATCACGCGTAATGCGGTCATTGTTTGTTCCTCCTGTGGGTTCCAAAATGCTGCGCTTCACAATGACACGCGAGGTCTGATGTCGTCAAGTGAATCAAGACTCTTTCCCACTCAACATCCGTGGTGCTCGACCCTCTCCTGTTTGAGATCACGAGGCTTTCCGCTTTACCGGAAGGCTGGCATCACTTCACTGGCAAAACGGTGCAGCACGGCGCGGTCATACGGTGCAGACACCGAGATAACAATGTGTGTAACCCCAACAGCGACGTAGTGTTCGATCTGCTGACGCACGTCGTCGGAGCTGCCGACAAGCCTTCCCCCGCTCTCGTTCTCCCGTGCTTTCCGCTTCGTCTCCTGGTCATCGGTCAGGGTGAGCTGCAGCAGCACCGACTTCTCGATGGTGTCGGGGTCACGCCCGACCCTGCGGCAGTGCTCGGCTAGCACCGCGATCTTGCGAGCAAAGACCTCGGGCGAGCCGAAGGAGTTCCACATGTCCGCACGGCGGGCGACAATGCCTAAGGCAACCTGCTCACCGCTGGCCCCGACCAGAATGGGCGGGTGCGGTCTCTGAACCGGCCGCGGATTCAAGAGTGCCTCCTTGAGCTGATAGTATCTCCCGCTGAAGTTGACCCGTTCCTCCGTCCACAACCGTTTGACTATCTCTAGCGTTTCGTCCAGCCTTTTCAGCCGCTCGCTAACCTTGGGAAAAGTGAGGCCAAAGGTCTGATGCTCCAGCTCAAACCAGCCCGCGCCAATCCCCAGGATCAAACGGCCGCCGCTGATGATATCTACGGTGGTGGCCATCTTCGCCAGCACCGCGGGGTGGCGGTAGGTGTTCCCGGTGACCATTACTCCCAACTGGACCTGCTTTGTCACCATGGCCAGGGCGGACAGCGCGGTCCAGCCTTCCAGACACGGTCCGGTTGGATCAGAGAAGATAGGGAGAAAGTGGTCAAATACCCACGCACTGTCAAACCCCAGCGCGTCTACCTCCTGCCAGAGCGAGAGCATCTCCTGCCAGGAGCCATGCTGCTGTGGAATCTGAATCCCGAAGCGGACTGGATGTTTCATTCCTGCCATAGTCTCTCCTCTTAATTCCTCTCCTTGACTACGAGAGTACACCCGGTCGATCTTAGCAGACGCTTGGCAAAAATCGCCGGAGATGGCCATAGAGCGAAAATTTCTCTTGACAGCACGCTCTCAGGTGGAATAGGCAGGAGTACGGAGAAACCTGGAAGAATTTCAAACCAGTTTACCTTTCATAAAGGACTATTCCCGTTGTTCACCCCCTTCGACAAGCCTGAACAGCCGCCAGTGAGGAGGACTGCTATGCGCATCGATGTCCATACACACTTCATGTTAGAACAGGTGGCGCGCACGCTGGAGAAGCGTAGTCACTTTCCCTATACACGTTTCGTAGACGGGACCTACCACTTCCATTGTTGCCAGGGGATGAGTGTGCCCATGACACCGCCGCTGCGTGATATGCAGCGGAAGCTGGATGACATGGACAGCGCGGGCATTGACGTCGCTCTCCTTAGCCTTGCCATCCCGGGACCGGAACTCCTGGGAGGCGCTGAGGCTGACGAGGTGGCCCGCCTCGTCAATGACTCGCTGGCCGAAATTATCGCCAAACACTCGAAGCGTTTCTGGGGGTATGCTACCCTTGGCTTTGGCGATATCGACGCGTCACTGAAAGAACTCGACCGTTGCTTCTCTAGCCTGAAATTCCGCGGCCTCGGGATCTTTTCTAATCTCAACGGCAAACCGCTGGATGCACCTGAGTTCCGCCCCGTCTTCGCGCGCATGGCAGAACTCAAGCGACCTACATTCATTCATCCGACGGTCCCGCTGAACCAAAATTACCTGATGGATCTTGTTCCTGTGCCGGTGCTCGCCTTCATGGTAGACAACACCCTGGCGGCGATGCGTCTGGCCCTGTCTGGTATGCTCTCGGAGTATGCCACAGCTCCCATCATTATCCCCCACGTGGGCGCAACTGTCCCGTACCTCATGCCTAGACTCGACGGCATGTTGGAATACTTTGGCGGGCCTGGAGCGATAAAACAGCCCAGTCGCTTTCTGAAGCAGCTCTATATGGATACCGTTGCGTATGGACCGGAGCCGCTCCAGTGGTGCTATTCCCTGATGGGGGCGAAGCAGTTGCTGCTCGGAACCGATCACCCCTACGGCCCCTGGCAGCGTCCCATTCAGTTGCTCGACGAACTCGCCTGCACAGAGAGTGAGCGCGAACAAATGCGTCATGGCAATGCGGAACGATTGTTTCTGCCGTGAGCATTTTTATTCCTTCCCCCTGGTGGGAGAAGGTCAATACTGTTCGGCTCAACTTTTGCCAGAGGTGCCCTCGCTCCTCCGTCCGGCCTTAACAGACCGGCCTACCGTCCCGTGCCGCTCCCCGGCACCTGCCAGCACGCCGTGCGGGCCTGAGGGTAGCCGGGGGTTTCAACCCCCGGTTTTTAGCCCGACGTACGGGGCAAATGGTTTAAGTTGGGACTGGTGCCTGCGCCCAGCCTCCACAGGTCTGGTCCTGGAATGCAGGGGGCACCCTGCTGTAGGTGCCCTCTTGGGGTTAACTCGCCTGGCCGTGGCGCAATAGCTTGCCAGGCTGGGCGCCCGTGCCCTTACCATCCTCAAAGGTCACCTGACCGTTGACCATGATCCAGCGATACCCCTCCGCTCGCTGCACCCGCCGCCAGTCATTTGGCGGCACATCGTGCACGATCTCTCGCGGTAGAATGTTCAGCTTGTCGAGATCGTAGACCAGGATGTCCGCCGCCAACCCTTCGCGCAGGCTGCCGCGGTCTTTGAAGCCTGCCGTCCAGGCTGGCAGGTAGCTCAAGTGGTAATGGGCATCCTCCAGCGTGACATATCCCTTCTCCCGTACCATCCACATCAGGAGATCCGTGGGATAGGCGCCCAGGGTCTGGAACTTCATGTGTGCTCCGCCATCGGAAATACCAGCGGTGATATAGGGATAGTTCAACAGCTCGCGGCAGTTCTCCGC
>JACQEL010000986.1 GCA_016200595.1 Deltaproteobacteria bacterium | reverse complement strand
CGCAACGAGCCCTAGCCCTCAATGACTCCCTACACTGGCACCACATATACTTGGGCTATATCTATCTCTACCAACAGCAGTATGAGCAGGCCCTGGCGGAGATGGAGCGGGCCGTGGCCCTCGCTCCTACCTCTGCTGAGAGCTATGCGGCTCTGGCTATGGTGCTGAGCCATATGGGCAGGACGGAGGACGCCCTGGAGGCCGCCGCCCAGGCGCTGCGCCTGAAGTCCCTTATCGCGGACAACCACTTAGCAGGCGTCGGCGCTGCTTATGCGCTAGCCGGGCGCTACGAGGAGGCGCGAGCCCCCTTACAGCGCTACCTCAGCCGCTACCCCAACATGCTGCCTGCCCATCTCATGCTGGGAGCAGTCTACAGCGAGTTGGGCCAAACCGCCGAGGCGCGGGCGGAGGCCGCCGAAGTGCTGCGGCTCAATCCTAACTTCTCATTAGAGGTGCACCGGCAGCGAATGCCCATCAAAGATCCGGCGGTGTTGGAGCGCCATATTGCTGCTCTGCGTAAAGCGGGGCTGAAGTGAGTGATGAGTAATGAGTGCTGAGTGCTGAGTAAAAGAAGGAGTTCCTTTACGTTTTACGCTTTACGTTCTCGGTCAGCGGTTAATTCTCTAGTAGGGTGCGCTCTGCGCACCAAGAAAAACTGAACGGGTACCCCAATTCTTGTCCTCCGGGCCTAAGGGAGGTATAGGAAGGAAATCTTATCTAAGGAGGGAGCAATGCCACAAACAAGACGTCTCAATAAAGTGATCGAGTTATTAGAGCAGGGGAAAGTCGTGTTTGGCGGAGCTATCGTATTGCCCGGCAATATCGACGACGCTATAGCTTTCGGCGATGTGGGGTATGATTTCCTCATCTTTGAGATGGAGCACGAAGGCTTTGATATGCCCAAGCTGCGCCTCTCGCTGCAGTTCCTCTTAGATCGCAAGCGGCTCGTCACCAAAGGCACCCTCCAACCCGACATGGTCCCCTTTGTCCGGGTTCCCCCGAACGCGCGGGAGCAGAACCAATGGGTCCTCAAGCAAACGCTGGATACGGGTGTGTACGGGCTGATCGTGCCGCACTTGGATACGGTCGAGCAGGCCCGCGCCGCAGTGATTGCTTGCCGCTATCCCCAAGCCCTTGAGGCGCCGGATCGCGAACCCGCAGGTCAGCGCGGCTGGGCGCCGATGTGGGCCGCCCGATATTGGGGCTTGAGCCTCCCGGAGTATACGGCGGCGGCCGATCTGTGGCCGCTCGACCCCCAGGGCGAGATGTTCTTCATGCCGCTCATTGAAGGAGTAGAGGGGGTGCGGAACCTGCCCCAGATCCTGCGGGAAGTCAAAGGTATCGGCGCCATCTGGGCGGGATCGGGTGACCTGGCCATGGAACTAGGGCTGCCCTGCAACTTTAGTGATCCCCGAGTGGAAGAGGGTATGCAGCAGATTCTGAAAGCCTGCAAACAGTTTAACGTCCCGTGTGCGTGTATTGCGTTTCGCGAGGAGGACGTCGAGAGACGGATTGAGCAGGGCTTCCGCATCATTATTACCATCCCCACGCGCACGGATCGTGCTTTTGCCGCAGGGAAAAAGCTGGCTGGTCGGTGAACAGCTTCAGAAGCTGTTGATAAATTCCCTAGAGACTGTTCAAAAACGCGAAACCGTGCTTCGACAGGCTCAGCACGAACGGTAAATGTGCACCGATTCCGGAGCCTCCTCCGTTCGCCCTGAGCTTGTCGAAGGGGGGACGGAGGGTTTTTCAACAGCTTCAGGCCACGAGCGCTTAGCGAAATGAAAAAAGGAGGAATCCTATGGCAGGACGTGTCGCTGGCAAGGTTGCCTTGATCACCGGTGGAGGCTCGGGCATCGGTCGTGCTACCGCGCAAATCTTTGCTCGTGAGGGTGCGAGGGTTGTGGTGGCCGATGTTGTCGTGGCAGGCGGAGAAGAAACCGTGCGGCTCATCAAAGCTGCTGGGGGAGAGGCGGCTTTCGTGAAAACCGATGTGTCGCGCGCAGCCGAAGTCGAGGCAATGGTGCAGAAAGCGGTGGAGACCTACGGCCGTCTCGACTGTGCCTTTAACAATGCCGGAATCGAAGGGGTAATCCAGCCAACCGTGGAATATGGCGAAACACACTGGGACCGGGTGCTGGCCATCAATCTCAAAGGCGTATGGCTGAGCCTGAAGTATGAAATCCAGCAGATGCTCAAGCAGGGCGGTGGAGCGATTGTGAACACGGCGTCGGTCGCCGGGTTAGTTGGCCTGCCAGGCTTCTCGGCCTATGTTGCCGCCAAACATGGGGTCAATGGGCTGACCAAGACGGCGGCGCTGGAGTACGCCAAGTCTGGCATTCGCGTCAATGCCGTGTGTCCGGGTGCTATCCGTACGCCCATGTTTGAGCGCGGAGTGCGTGATAATCCCGGCCTGGAAGAACAGATCGTTGCGGCGGAACCAATCGCTCGTATGGCCGCGCCTGAGGAAGTTGGTGAAGCGGTGGTGTGGCTGTGTTCCGATGCCGCCTCATTTGTCACGGGTTTGCCCATGGCGGTCGATGGCGGTTGGGTGGCGCAGTAAGCGTTTATCCGGATGTGGTTAGAGGTTGCGACGCCGCATAGTTGGACAGAGTCGAGCTAAGGACCAGAGACAAAATAACTTCCCGATTTCCGTGCCAAGAAGCAGGCGTCATTGCGAGCGGAGCGAAGCAATCTTTGCCGCAACAGAGATTGCTTCGTCGCCGACGGCTCCTCGCAATGACAGGGCTCCTCATCTCCTCATGAAGTCGGGAAGTTATTCAATTTTTGATCCTAAGGTCGGATGGTATAGGCCCGCGGCCCGCGGTGGGATTGCAGTTGTGGCTGGATCCACTCGAGCCAGTCACAGAGCACCGGGCGCGTGTGGCGCGGATCGATTAAGTCATGGACGCCAAAGGCTTCAGCCCGGGCATACGGCGAGCGTTGGCTGGCGATTTGTTCTTCGAGTTCTCGCCGCCGCGCTTCCGGGTCAGGCGCCGCCGCGATCTCGCGACGATAGGCGACGGCGACCCCACCTTCGAGCGGCAGCGCGCCGCTTTCCGCTGACGGCCAGGCGAACACCATACCACCAGGGCCAAAGTGGGCAGCGCCAGCCACGCCATACACTTTGCGTACGATCACTGATACCCACGGCACCGTAGACTGCATGATGGCGAAGAGTGTGGCTGCGCCGTAGCGAATCGTAGCGGCCTGCTCAGCCTCAGGACCGATCATAAATCCTGGCTCATCTACCAGGCTGACAACCGGCAAATGGAAGGTATCACAGAGATCGACCAATCTTCTCACTTTCTGTGCACCATCGGCGGTCATCGCGCCGGCGTACCAGGCCGGGTCGTTGGCCAAGATGCCCACCGGTTGGCCATTGAGACGAGCCAGGCCAGTAATCTGCGAGGGCCCGTACAGCGCAGCCAACTCGAAAAAGGAGCTACGATCAACCACGCATTCGATCACTCGACGCATGTTGTAGACCCTGCGGCGATTGCGGGGAACGATTTCTAGGAGTTCAGCTTCCTGCCGATTGCGCTCGTCCTCACACGGTACTAGGGGCGCTGCTTCCCAAACGTTGGTCGGCAGATAGCTCAAGAAACGCCGGATTTGCGCAAAGACTCCCGTCTCATCGTCAGCCACGCTATCTACGACGCCACTGTGTTGGTGAACCTGTGCGCCACCCAATTCCTCTTTGCTGATCGACCGGCCGAAAGCGCGTTCGACGAGAGCCGGGCCGCCGATCATTACTTGCGCGGTATCTTTGGTCATGATGGAGAAGTGCGAAGCGACCAGGCGGGCGGCTGGGAGTCCTGCTACCGGTCCTACCGCTGCTGAGGCAACCGGAACCAGTCCCATCACTTGCATGACCGACATAAAGCGGGGTGGCGCGTTCACCGCTTCGCCGCTGCCGTGCTCGCCTTTCCCGCCGCCGCGGGGGACGCTGCCGCCACCGCCTTCGAGAAAGCGGATTAGCGGCAGACGGTAGCGACACGCTAACTCTTCGACTAATACACTCTTGCGCAAACCAGCGGGTGTGGGAGAGCCGCCACGCAGGGTAAAGTCCTCTCCGCCCACGACACACGGGCGGCCGCCAATCTTGGCGAAGCCGAGGACGTAGTTCGCCGGAGTGAAAGTGCGTAACTCACCGTGTTCATCAGCCTCCGAGTGACCAGCAATCGGACCTTGTTCGCGGAACGACTCAGCATCGACCAGGCCAGCAATGCGCTCGCGGATCGTGAGCCGTCCTTGCGTGTGCTGGCGCGCCACGGCCTCGCGACCGCCCTGTTCGAGCGCGTGCTGTCGCCGCCGTTCAATGCCTTCGACCTCACGTTGCCAGCTCATAATCTTGTCGGTAGATATAGCGTAGTAGTTTGCTGAGGCAAGCTACTGTAGCAAGTTGCTCGTGTCTGTGTTGTCACAAGTGCATTGGTGGCAAGGCTTATGGCAAGCACACCTCGCCCTGGTAGCGCCAAGCGCCTGTCTGTGTTTCCTGGTTGAAAAAGCCTACGAGCACGATATGCCCGGTTGCCACTGTCCATTGTCCGGTCCCTCCGGTGATTGTCATGAGAACTGCTCCGTTTAAGTTTCCCAACTCCGCTGCGTCTAGACTTGAGGTCTCAAAGAAGGACAACGTCCCGTCCTTGGTTTCGACTACTGACGTGCCGGTTGTATAGAGAAGGTTCGAGAGAACCGCATCGGCGGGAAACTGATCTTTAAGCGTATAGACATATTTGCCCTTAATGGCGCCAGTCATCTGCGCAACCGCTACCGGACCCTCTATATGTTCGTCGAGCAACTTACCCACAACCTTGCGACAGTGCACCTCAGAACTGGCGAAGGCTGTACCAAGCGGAGAGATGAGCGTGCTCGCGCATACGAGCGAGAAGGCCAGGGTGGCGAGTTTCACTGAGATCCCTCGGGACTCTTTCACAAACATAATCGTCCCCTTTTCTTATATCCGAGTGCGTAGGGGCGAAGCATTTGCGATGATGGCGCTTGACCTGTATCGACTTGGTTGGCAAATGCTTCGCCCCTACTTAAGCAAAATTCTCTCTCACGAGGATTGCCTACGCCCGCGCTGCTGGATGGAGTTGCGCCGTTCCGCAATCGCTTCCGGCGTTACCTGGCGTACACGCGCCTGCCACGCTTGGTGTTCAATCTGCAGTCCTTCACTCAAGGTCGCGGCGAACCCCTCGTCGATGACGCGCTTCAGGTTACGCAGCATTTCGGGGACGCAAGATTGCATGTCCTTGGCCAGAGCCCGACACGTTGGCAACAACTCTTCGGGCGTTACTACCCGGTTCACTAGGCCCCAGGCAGCGGCCTGCTCGGCGGAGAGAAAATTGCCGGTGAGCGATAATTCTTTCGCGCGATAGAGGCCGATAATGCGTGGCAGCTTTTGACTGAGTCCCCACCCGGGCATGACTCCCACCCGGGCATGGGTGTCGGCGAACTTGGCCGCGGTTGAGGCAATCAACACGTCGCAGGCGAGCGCGAGTTCAAAGCCGCCGGTAATCGCGAAGCCATTGATCGCGCCGATAATCGGCCGGTCGAAATTGGTCATCGCCTGGATGATGTCCAACTCGCCACCTACCGTGTCGTTGTTCAATGTCGTATTCGTGCTGCCTAACTCCTTGAGATCCATCCCGGCACAGAACGCCCGACCCGCGCCGGTGAGGATAATGACCCCAACCTCGGGGTCATGCTGGAGAGAGGTAAATGCCTGCACGATCTCTGTGCGCAAGGTGCGTGACAGCGCATTCATCGCTTCCGGACGGTTCAGGGTCAAGGTCGCAATACCTTCGCTCTTGTCGATCAGCAGGGTAGATTCTACCATAGTAAGTTCTCTTTCTTGTTAGAGAGTTCGCTGGAGATGGGACTCTAGCTCAAAACAGAGTTCAACTCCAGGATTTGACAATCCCGGGGTCTCTCCCAACTTCAATATTTTGGCGGTGAGCTTACCTGGCGCCAAGTCTAGCAACCCTACCGTCCCCAGGCGTGTGGACCACAGATGGGGATGGGTTGGGCTGCCGCTGTTGATCTGCAACACGCCGTCGCGATAGTCCAACCGTTCAAAGTGGGTGTGCCCGGTGACGATAATGTCAGCATGTTCGCCGCGCAAGTGGTACTGTTTGAGAGTGGCGATAGGGCGTTCCTCCGGTTCCATGTCATGGATCATCACCAGCCGCCAGCCGGCCAGGTCCAGCCACTGCAGGTCTTGTACCCGTGGGTCTCCCCAGCCGCTATCATTATTGCCGCGTGCGGCTAGAGTTGGCGCGATCTCTTCCAACCAGTCTAACACTCTGGGGGTGACGATATCCCCGCCATGCAGGATCAGGTCTACGCCGGCGAAGGCAGTCTTTACCTCGTCCCACAAGTGACGAATCGTGCTGGGCAGATGAGTATCTGTGAGCAGACCAATACGCATGATTGTGGCTTCTTCGCTGGCTAGCTCAGGTTATAACAGGCGAGCACGTTGGTGCCGAGCAGCTTTGGTCGCGCTGACTCAGGCAGCAGATTCACCAGTTCGATCAGATTCGGGATGTATTTCGGTGGGTGATCGGCATGAGGGAAATCACTGGCCCAGAAGAAGTGATCCTCACCGACGAACGGTACGACTCCGGACACGGCGCGCTCATCAGGATCGCCAGAGACCCAACACTGCCGGCGGAAATACTCGCTGGGGTGGTGTTTCAACGGCACGCTCTTGCCGAGAGGCGACTCATAGACGGCATCCATGCGCTCGAGCCAGTAGCCGATCCAGCCCGCGCCAATCTCGAGAATGACGACGCGTAATTCGGGGAAGAGATCAAAGACCCCATACTGAAAGAGCGAAGTGAAGCCAGCACGAATAGCGTCGCCCAGGACAACATTTTGAAAGAAGGCGGTGTCACGTCCAGTCATACGCCCGAAGCGGGTAGGTGCCGCCCAGTGCGGCTCGAAAGCAGGGTGCAGTCCGAAGGGGAGTCCCAGTTCTTCAGCCGCAGCGAAGACGCGATGATGGTCAGGATGACCATGCACCTTACGGCTCCAGATGAACGGTGGGACGAAGAAGCCCTTCACCCCATCACGCGCCGCGCGGCGCAGTTCCTGTTCTGCCAGTTCCGGAAGAGCCAGCGGTAGATGCGCGATGGGGAGTAGGCGGCCGTTCGACTCCGAGCAAAAATCGACGATCCAGCGGTTGTATGCGCGCGCATAGGCGACCGATAACTCTAAATCTTCGCATTCCGTTTCCCAGAGGAGGCCAAGTGTCGGATAGAGAAAGACACGCTCGAGGTTCTCGATATCGAGACGTTTAAGCCGTTCTTTGGCGTCCAGCGAGCCGAACGAGGCGTTATCGACGTATCCCAGACCGGTGGGTTCGCGCTTATACTCGATCCCGCCAAGCTGATCCATCACTCCGAGGGTGGCGGGAGCATCGTTGCGCACCATTTTTGACGGTTGCCCATTGACCTCCAAATATTCCAATCCACGCGCGTCTTTGCGGATACGCACGGCACGGTCGCGATATTTGGGCTCGAGGTATCGCTCCCACAGATCGGGTGGTTCGAGAATATGGCCATCGGCATCGACGACGCCGGGGTATGGTATGCGCGGCAGCTCGGCAGGGGTCATGATTGCACTCCTCTCTGCAAGAATGTGGTCGATCTTAACAGGGTAGGTCAGACGTGCAAGCGGTCGAGCGGGACCGAGAT
>JACQEL010000985.1 GCA_016200595.1 Deltaproteobacteria bacterium | reverse complement strand
GATGACTACGTCTGCTCCTTCGCGAGCGAACAACAGGGCCGTCGCTCGGCCAATGCCCGAACTAGAGCCGGTGATCAACGCGGTTCTGCCATCGAGACGCATAGTGTTTCCTCCTGTGGCGGTCTGGCGCAAGCATAGCGGAAACCAGAGAAAATGATAAGGGGAAATCGGGGAAAGGGTGAAAAGGGGAAGAGGAACTTTCTCTCCGAGTAAGTAGTTGGAACGTAACGAGGAATAAAGAGTAAAACGTAAAACGTAACCTCCCCACCTTTCCCTTTTATTTACGTTTTACTCTTTACGTTTTAGCTTTCACGTTTTACGCATATGGGATACACAATTACTCTTTTGGCAATGACGGCGATCCTCATCTTTACCCGGCCCAGTAATGCTGCAGTCGATCATAGTCCCTGGAGTGCATTGTTGGCCCGCTACGTCGATGACAATGGCCGGGTTGCCTATCGTGACCTGCAGGCGCATGACCAGGCTCAGTTTGATAGTTATCTGGCTACCTTAGCGCAAGCACAGGTCGCTGGTATGAACGAGGCGGAAGAAAAAGCCTTCTGGATCAACGCCTATAATGCCATGATCGTCAACGGTGTGCTGCACGGGTACACCGCCGAGAGCGTTTTGGCGCGGAAGCGCTTTTTTAGCTGGTATACGCTGCCAATCGCGGGCGCGGAACGCTCGCCCGATGAGATTGAACACCAAATCCTGCGTAAGAAATTTCACGACCCACGGATACATTTCACCATCGTTTGCGCTTCCACGAGTTGCCCGAGGCTACCGCGCGAGGCGTATATTCCTGAACGGCTGGAGCAACAACTGGACGAGGCGGCGCGAGGGTTTATCAATGACCCGGTGCGGAACCGCATCGCTGAGCACCAAGTAGCGCTGTCGCAGATCTTCCACTGGTTCGCCGAAGATTTTGTGGGTAGCGCAGGGTCGGTTCTCGCTTTCGTGCAGCGCTTTGTTGCCGATGATAAAACAGCTATCTTGAGTGCCCAAACCGGTGCGCTGCAATATCTTGAGTACGATTGGACGCTGAACGCCCAAGACGGGCAGCGAATTGCTTAAGTCCTGGGTAATTTGTGGAGGAGGACTACGATGAGAAACTGGAGAGGAGTTGTGACAATGGCCTTGGTGCTGGGACTGGCCGCCGCACCCCTGGCTAGGCAGGTTGATGCTGAGGAAGCCGGGAAGAGCAGTCCTGAGACCCCTCCCGCTGGGGACCATACGCATAAGCATACGAAAAAAGAAACCAAGGCAAAGAGTGATACTAAAAAGACGGATTCGGCAGCCAAAGAGGGCACTGGTGAGCCGCATTCCGACAGCCACGGCGTGCATGGCAGTAGTTTTGATGATATAGAAGGATCGCACTAAAACGTGGTCGTCCCTAACCGGTCTCTCGTAGTTAGCATGAAGGAGTTCCTTTCAGAAATCAGCACGGTTGACATTCAGCGGGAGAAGAACCGTGCGCGGGAGCTACGCCGATCCGAATGGTGGAAGCGCAAACGGGCCGCGGGAATCTGTTTTTATTGCCAACAGCGCTTTCCACCCTCAGAGTTGACGATGGATCATCTGGTCCCTTTGGTCCGTGGCGGGAAATCGACGAAGGGGAATCTCGTTCCGGCTTGTAAAGAGTGCAACGGCAAAAAAAAGTACGCGTTGCCCTGGGAATGGGAGAACGAAGGGTGAGTCTTAGGAAACGATGAACGATGAATGATGAACGATGAATAAAGCACCTGGCCCTCTTTTCTAAACCGGAATGCACGACATGAGGACACGGTTCGTAGCTGCGTGGGTAGGGGCGAAGCATTTGCGTGTCAGGCTCCCCACAGCGTGGGTCTATACGGGGCAAAGGCTTCGCCCCTACGGTGAACAGGCGCTAGTGTCGTGTGTACCAATCTCTTGCCTCCTGGTTTAGTTCATCGTTCATCGTTCTCATGACGCGGGCACTACTGCCAAGTGACGCAGAAAGGCCTCTCGCGGCAGGCGCGTAATCAGCGTACAGAAGTGTCCGGAGAACTGTACGCAAAGGACTGTGTACCCGGCCTGGGTATAGAGATATTGCTCCGTCTTGCCCTCGCTACCTGCTGGCATGGGTGGAATCTGCCCGCGCCGGCGTATACAGACAATGGGACCCTCCTTTCCCTGATAGAGTACGATTGCGACAGGATTATTTTTCTCCCACACTATCTGTCCGCCCTCGATGCGATAGCCGGCCGGCCGCAAATCCAGCACGTGCGTGACAAAATCCAGCTGGCCAGAGCGATTGAGCGCCGCTTCGAGTTCTTGCGGATCGTCAGTGTGGTACGTGAACGACAACCGACCTTCTGTCGCGGCGTGGTACGAGTCCAGGGCCTGAGGAAACCAGGCCGGCTCAGAGGTAGAAGAAAAAAACCGCGGTAATAAAACGGCGATCAATAAGGCCGCAACTGCCAGACCGACGACCAGACGTGGTTGCCACAGGAAGACAGAGAGACGTTCCCGCCAAGAAGGAGTAGGCGGGCTTTCACGAGCCAGCGCCGTGCGCAAGCGCTGCTCCACTTCGACCGGTAGCGAAACGATCAACCGGCGCGCAGCGAACGCCGTATGAAACCGGGACTCTTGCTCGAAGAGCTGCTGACACGCGGCACAAGCAGCGAGATGCTGCTCGACCTCTTGGCGTTCTGCGGAGCTGAGCACGCCATCAACATGGGCGGCCACAAGATCTTGGTAAGCCTCGCAGTTCATAGTCTCGTCCCGGTCTTCGCTGGCAGCTCAGAGGAAGCGCTCTCTGCTTTCATCAGCCCCCGTGCTTGGGCGTAAGTCGTTAACGCGGCTTGCAGCAGACGTCGCGCTCGCGATAGGCGAGAACGGACCGTACCAATCGGGCACGCCAATAGGTCGGCAGCCTCTTCATAGGTCATCTCTTCAATATCTACCAATAACAGGGTCGAACGGTACTCCTCGGGCAAAGCGCGAAGCGCATCCGCGATCTCGCTATCGACCAGACGAGACAGCAGCATTTCCGCGGGGTCGTCACGCCTGGCTTCACCATCGGCCACGAGCTTCTTTTCATATTCACGGGCCGCTTCATCAAACTCTAGAGTTCGTGCGGCCCGGAGATGCTGCGGATAGCGGTTCTTGAAGGCATTGTGCATGATCGTCAATAACCAGGCCCGGCAGTTGGTCCCCGGGGTAAACTGGTGGAAGAAGCGAAAAGCACGCAAGTACGTCTCCTGAAACAGATCCTCCGCCTCTTCCTTGTTGCGTGTCAGGTAAAGGCAGGCGGTATAGAGGTAGTCTTTGTGCGCGAGCGCCCACTGCTCGAACAGGGCGTGCTTTTCTTGCTCGCCGGCTTCCTTGGCGGCCATGCCCTGAACTAGTAACACAATCCCTGCGAGGGTGCACATCCCCGGCCAAATAAACCGAGAATAGCGAAGGAAAGTTCCCGAGAATTCAAATCAGCAACGAAATCGAAATGTTGGGATTGCGGAGGTGAGCTATGCAACCTTCACGCAGAGGTCCTTGAGGGAAAGATCACGGTCGATAGTCGGAAAGTGCACTGTATCCTCAGCCTAGTGAAGACGGCCTTTGTCATCGCGTTATCATCTCTAGTACGACATCACGAAACGCGGCAAAGCTGCGCGACTTATTTCTTGCCAGATCGATGTGCGGTGAGATTGCGCGGGCAGCTTCAATTTTGCG
>JACQEL010000984.1 GCA_016200595.1 Deltaproteobacteria bacterium | reverse complement strand
GCCAGCAATACCATCCACTCTCGACAATCTGCCAAATAAGCTTCGCACGGTGGCGTATTCCGCGCCCACCGCAGATAGGCAGACCTCCTGACCACCGCAAACGGTGTCAACGTGGGGTGTCCGAGCAGATACGGTAATTCCGCGTTCCACGTTGGCCATATGGTCGACGATAGCCCACAATAGCACACCCATGAATAGACAAAGGCAACATTGAGGTAGCGACGTAATATGAAGATCGCGCGATCGAAAAACTCCGGGACGACCACATCGCCCACATCCATAAAGGCTACGAATTCGCCTCTTGCGGCCTCAGCACCTGCAGTGCGGGCCATTGCGAACCCTTGCTTGGCAGTGTGGAGAATGCGCAGGGAAGATAACCCGCGACCTTCGAGCTCTCTGAGAGCCGCGAGGCTCTTCTCCTCCGTACTGCCATCATTGACAATGATAATTTCGCCGGGAGCATGCGTAGAAGCCAGAAGACTTTCAAGCGTCTCGCCCATCAATGCTTCCATATGAGAATAAGGGAGCACTACGGATAAGAGATCGGCCTCTCCAGCCGCCATCGTCTGGGTTGCCCACACCTCCGTGTCATCCTCACTGACAGGTCTGCTGTTCACAGTCGGAAAGGTACGACGAGGCGCACAACGCGCAATCACGGCGTCATAGTGATGAAGCCGTTGGGGAAGAATCACTTCTGGTGCACACAGTGCCCGAATGCGTGCTTGCGCGTGCCGCGCGATCTCCATCCGCTCTCCTACACTGAGAGTCAGCACTCTACGAAGCTTGTGTTCAAAATCACCAGGCACATTCCAATCGAAAAGAAAGCCATCGACTCCCTCGGTTTGGATCATCTCCGCTTGTCCACCTGTCAAAGAGGCCAGTACGACTTGTCCAACGCCCATTCCTTCCAGGCAGGTATAAGGAAAGTTCTCCCAGAGGGAGGGCACAACAACAGCCCACGCTTGCCGCATGGCCTCTAAGGCCGCCGCATGCCCTAGCTGGCCGACTAATTCGAGATGACCGCTTTCCATCCATCTCTGGTAATACTGTCGGATGAAGGTGCCAACCGTCATCTCTTGCAAAAACAAATCAGCGTCCCCACCAATCAAAGTGAGTCGAAAATCTTCACCGGCAGCCCACAATGAGCTACACGCGTTGACTAAGCGTAACACGCCTTTTCGTACCTCCAGCCGCCCAACATACACTATATGCCTCGGCTGCCCCTCGGTCGGGACACTCCCGTCAGGTACAACGAATGGGTAGGGAATCCTAGTAATCTCTGCCGACAACTGGAGGGTTTTCTTGAGGCTCTGGGCCAAATGGTAGCTTGGAGACAGCAGGGCATCGGCTGACACGACACAGAACTTTTCCATCTGGCCCACCCAATACTCCGGAAACCGATAGCGCAGCTCTCGGTTCACCCGGGCCAGCTCAAACCATGGACTGTGCAGATGCACCAGAATCGGGGTCCGTGCCAAGGGCGTTCGTTCAGTGAGTTTGCGCTGCAACAGATAATAGGGAAGCGCAGCGTACTCTTGCGATTCGATAAGGTCGGGGGGCAACAAGTGGTGTGACAGACGCAGCACCTCTTCTGCCATTTGGTAACTCAGGGCAGGCCAGTACGCGAGGATATTATACGGATACGCGGGATGGGCCTCTGGGCGTTTCCCGGCGAGCGGCTCGTTGAGGTAAGTATCGCGCGGTGTAATGCCAATCAGTCTGACTCCTGGTGCCATTAGCTTGTCACAGGCATGAGTGGTCCGGGCAATGACGACGACTTCGTGCCCTGCTGCCCCCAGCAGGCGAGCAAAATTATCCACGTACCGTGCGATTCCTCCAGCGATTTCTTGCGGCAATTCCGAGGTCAATAACCAAATCCGCATGCTCTTCCTCTCATGCAGCCTTTATTGTGTCAGCCTCTCCCTCTCACCCTGCCCGTTGGGGATTTTTCTGGTGCCAGAGAAGGAAAAAGCATGGCTCACTTGCGTAAGACGCGTACGGACCGCCACAACTCGTTCGCCACCTGGCGCATCGAGTGTGTCAAGGCGATGTACCTGCAGTAAAATTTCCAGGTTGTGGAGGCATAGATTGCTTCGAGTCGCGTGTTGCGCGCTCTCACCTGTTCTTCTCGCATCTGCAGGGTGTCCGCTAACTCCCGGACCGCCGCTAGCGCACGATCACGTTCCTGCTCGGCCGCAACTTTTGCTATATGAAGACAGTCTCGCTCCTCTTGTAAGACGGCGCGCTGCGCGTGGAAGTCGCGGATCTCTGCGCGCAACCGTTCACTCTCCTGTTGGCGGTCACTATCTGCTCGATACTGCTCGGCCAGCCGGCGCCGCAGCGTGCGCGTGCGATACGGCTCGGCACAGACCTCAGCATACAGTTCCTCTATTTCCCTGGCATACTCGTCTTCTTTTTTCATTGGCGGAGTCGCGTGGCGCAACCGTTCAAGTAAGCCCGGCTCAGCGATCACGCGTGCCAAGCAACGCCGCAAGTCGGCCGCGTTTTCCGGTTCGAACAAGAGCCCGTTCACCCCTTCCTGTATGACCTCGGGCAGAGCACCACGCCGCGCCGCTATCACTGGCAGCCCCGCCAGCATAGCTTCACGCGCGAGCAACGAGAAGGTTTCTTCCCAGATCATCGGCATCACCAGCACATCGTGCTGCGACAGGATAGAAATAAGTTGATCGTGAGGATAGGCATCGTGGAACCTCACGGGCAGACCGTAGGCCTCTTCGCGCAAGCTCGTCGCATAGGACTTCCGAGCGGAGACCGCCGTCCCATACAGGGAAACCTCAACCGCATCGGCGGGAAGTCCTTTGAGAGCTGCTATCAGTACGTGTGCGCCCTTGTGCGGCAGCAATACCCCTACGTACAGAATCCGCAGGGGCGCTCCTACAGGACGCTCTCGGGCTACGTGGGGAACTCGCTTTACTCCCAACGGGATCACCCTGAGCTTTTCCTCGAGAAAAGGATAATATCCGCGGATTCTCTGCGCGAGAAAGACTGAGGGGGTAATGACCACATCAGGGCCCCGGATCGCTTGCTCCATGGTGCGAAAGCGGCGGCGTACTTCCTCTGGGGTAGCGACTTCCCGTAGGCAGGGTACGCAGCGCTCACCATGCTCTGGCCCAGCACACAACTGATCGTCAGCATTAAGTAGCTGAATGCGATGACAGGGAAAGAAGAAGTCGTGCAGACTCAGCACCGTGGGATAGCCCAAGGCTACGGTGAGCTGAAGCAAGTTGACCGAAAGATGCTGGAGGTGCTGAAAATGCACTACGTCAGGCCGCAGACGAGCGAGCAAACGCAGAAAGGGGGGGGTAAAAAAAGTACTATCATAGAGAAGCCCCAAATTTACGGCTTTGCGGTAGTTGTTGACGACACGCACGACCTCAAGACCATCCATCTGCTCTTCATGGCAAGAGAACTCTCTCGTCGTCGGATCCGCGGTGCGGGTGAACACCGTCACCTGATGGCCGCGAGCACGTAGAGCTTGAGAGAGGTGCAACGTCACCAATTCGGTGCCCGCCCATTCCCGTGGGGGAAACCCGTGCACGACCTGCAAGACCCGCATAGTACCCTATTGGCGTTTGCGTCGTTCCTGTAGGGAAAGGCGACTGCTGAGTCTAGGCGGTAAGGCGTCAGTGCGCTCTCCGAGCCATAGCCCTAAGTTCGCCGCCAGGTGCCAACTCACGGCTGGCAACGCCCACCGTCTCAGGACTGCAGCTTTACTCTGTCCGTTTTGGTGATACCAAAAAGCGAGGTCCGCGCGAGCTCCTTGCACCGCCCAAGAGAAACAATTGCGCCATGCCAGAGAACGAGGCTGAGCAAACAGCTCACGCATCGCTCGCGCGTGTTCAAAGTGGCGACAAAAGTTGACCCAAGGACCATAACCGTGCGAATGGCAGATAACCGACTTCGCGGCGTAGGCAGTTTTATAGCCGGCTTTGAGCACGAGTTCGGCCCAAGCCTGATCCTCGGCAAACTCGACCTCAGGAAAGGGAATTTGCTCCCACACCGCCCGTCGAATCACTGAACTGCTGTTGGCGAAAATCCGATACCGGGCCGGGTTCTGCTCATAGTCAGGATTCCCAACCGCTGAGTAGACCTGTTCCTCGGACTGACTGTGTAGTTCATAGGCCACAATGCGGTGCCATTCCATTGGGTGACAGTTTGGCCGGGGGCGGTGACGACTGAACGCTCCTGCGACCAGAGGGTCTTCACGCAAGGGAGCAAGCAGATTCTCCAGCCAGTGTTCGTCCGCCGGAGTCGCATCTTGGGAAAGAAAAACCAAGAATTCCCCACGTGCCTGGGCGGCAGCGAAATTTCGCGTCTTGCCATGGCCAAACTCGTGTGGCTGGATCCGCCAGAGTCGCACCTGGTGACGCTGGAGGATTTCTACCGTACGGTCACGCGAACCCGAATCTATGGCAATGATCTCGCAGAGCTGAAAGTTGCCTTGCTGGGTGCTGAGCTGCTGCAAAACTTCGCTAAGATACCTTTCCCCATTCTTGGTGGGTAAGAGAATGGAGACACTAGCCAGAGTGCTCATAATTGTAGGTAATTTCCTCCTCTGTTCATCTACCGAGCCACTGCTTTAGCTTGCCGAGTGGGCGACGAACCAGCAGATCCCTACCGGTAGCGTAGGAGCGGTACAATTTCCAGGTCGTCGAAGCATAAATGGCGCTGAGGCGGGCATCTCGCTCATGGAGGTCTTTTTCACATAGATTCAAGACATTGCTCAGTTCCTGCCCAGCTGCCAACGCCTGGTCGCGTTCCTGCTCTATACGCAGTGCGTCCATGCCGAGACGGTCTCGTTCAGAGGACAGGACGGCATTTTGCGCGCCTAGTTCTCGGACTTCAACCTGGAGTTGCTCGTACTCCTGTGCGAGCGCAGTGTAGGTGTGGTACCGTTCGAGGAGGCTCTTTTGCAAAGACGGCACTTCACCCGGGGCTAGGCAAAGCTCAGTGTACATCTCTTCTAGCTCTCCGGCGTATTCTTCCATCGTCTTGATCGCAGGAGTAGTAGCAGGACACAGGCGCTCTACCAACCCGTGCTCGGCAATCAAGCGCGCCAGGCAGCGCCGTAAGTCGGCCGCGTTCTCCGCTTCAAATAACAGCCCATTCACACCATCCTGCACGACCTCGGGAAGGGCCCCTCGACGTGCAGCGACCACCGGCAACCCAGCCAGAAGAGCTTCACGAGCAACAAGCGAGAAGGTTTCCTCGCAGATCATGGGCATGATTAACACATCATGGCGCGCCAGGATAGAAGCGAGTTGGCCATGGGCATAAGGGCCATAAAAATGGACAGGCAAATCCTGCGCATCAGCACGGAGGTGGTCGGCATAGGGCTGCCAAAAAGGCGATGAGGCTCCATAGAGCGATACCTCGACTGCGTGCAACGGAAGTCCCCGTATTGCCTCGATCAACACGTGCGCCCCTTTGGGCGGAAAAAAGAATCCCACGTACAGGAGGCGTAAGGGCGCCCCAGGTTGACGCCTCCTCGCCTCGGCGGGAACAGGTTTCACCCCCAATGGAACAACTCGCAGCCGATCTCGTAGAAAAGGGAAATAGCTCAAGGTCTTCTGGGCGAGGAATGAAGAGGGAACGATAATCAGCTTTGGCGCCTGGAGGGCGTGCTCCATGTAGATGAACCGACGGCGGATCTCTTCTGGCGGAGCAAATCCCTCCAAACACGGCAGACATCGCTCTCCCCGCTCCGGTCCGGGGCAGAGCCGAGTTTGAGCATCAATCAGGTGGATGCGGTGGCAAGGGAAAAAAAAGTCATGCAGGCTGAGCACTGTCGGATATCCCAAGGAAGCCGCCAGGGGAATCAGACTAACCGAAAGATGCGCCAAGTGCTGAAAATGCACAATGTCAGGGTGGAAACGATCGAGCAGCCGGAGAAAAGCCGCATCACAAAAGGAATTATCGTAAGAGAACCGCAGGGCAGTGGAGGTTTGGACGTGGTTGTTAACGATTTGTACGACTGGCAGGCCGTCCACCTGCTCTTCCCGGAAAGAGAATTCTGCAGCTTCAGGATCCTCTATCCGGGTCAGGACAGTCACTTGATTCCCACGCTCACGCAAGGCCTGGGATAAATAGAAGGTCACCAACTCGGCTCCGGCCGAGTCGCGAGGGGGGAAGCCGTGCACGACCTGTAAGATCCGCATCGTTCTTCTATCGTTGTTCGGCCCGCTCTTGTTCAGAAAAGAGATCGGCCCACATGGCTAGGGAACAAAACGGCTCATTCTCCGATCCAGCACTCGAGCAGAGGGGTAAAATTTGACGAGAAAGCATTATTCTGTAGCAAGTCCGAGATTTTGCGGATGACGCGTCAGCAAGTATGCTGCAATATGTTCTGCGACTACCCGTTGCCCAATTTCATTGAAATGCATATCTCCGCGCGTTCGATATACCGGCTCCCTATGGGTTTCGTACCACTGACGCAGAGCTGGCAAACTATCAAGACACTCAATCCCCCAGCGCTCGCAGAATGTAAGGACGTATCGATTTGGTCTTTGCAGGTCGAATTTATCAGGATCTAAAGCGTAAAAACGGGCGAGAAGATCCCAATCATTTGGGGCTACCTGCATACGAACTGGAAAGAGAACGACAAGAAACGTAGCACCTTCGGCCGTCACTGCCTGGTGCATCCCAGTGAGTATTTCATCCATGTCCTGATACACTCCCTGGATCTCCGGCATTCCGGGCTGGTAAAACAATCCCAAAGAAACAAAAGCGTCTGTCGCATATACGTGCCGCCGCCTACTCCAGGATATAGCAAAGGCTGGAGGAATGGCGTAGCCAAAAATGCGAGAGTGTTCTGCTAACCATTGTCGCACTTGGAATTCTTTGTCTTCTATCCACTCCTTACTGTGAGATGGTTGGTATGCCGCGTCAGGTACGAGGACAAGCATATTAAGGGAGATTGGAGTAAGCGAGTCACTCGCCTTGCGCAGCATGATCTGACCGTCCTCTCCAGTCTCAGGTATCAAGCCGCCATAGCAGTAGTTGTAGGAGGTAAAATCATTCCCGATCGTGAGTCCTAAAATAACTAAATCTGGATGATACTTGCGACCATGCTCCTGATAGTAGTACCAGGCATTCGCTGGGTTGTTGTGCCCAGAAATCATGACTTCGACTTGCTGATTCTTGCTGAGATGAGCGTTAAGAGTCTCTTGCAGAACAAAGCCGATAGTGTGTTCCTGATCTGTACGCATCCCATCCACGTAAGAATCTCCTAACAACAGGATTCTGTACACCTCAGGCGACGGCAGGTAGTCAAATTCTCTGTTATCGCGAAATCCTTTGGCATTGGTAATAAAACGTACTGCGCCGAATTCTCCGCGGACGTCCAGGTTCAGATTGGGCCGTAAATGTCCCCCTTCCCGTTCGGGATCGAACTGAACCAACTGATCATAGTCCGGCAATCGCTGAAGGTCAGCCTGTCTTCCCAGCGTCTGCAGAAGCTGAGTCAGGAGAAACGCAATAAGAGCAGCGATAACCGCCCAGTACCACGAGAGCCACCGAGCAAATCGGACATCCGCTGCCTTTTGAGGGCTTAAGCCTTTTTTCTCCACGTTCTCCGGTCCATTTTCGATAGGGGCAACAATAGAAACGGTGACGAAAGAAATCAACTCCGTGGGGATGTTACTCTCAACTCTGTCCGCTCCTGCCTGCTGTTCTATAGAGCGTACCCACCCGTTTGACGACTACGGTTCTCTCGGATAACTCTTCCTGTACTTATAGCCAGAACTAGCGAATTCTGGGAGCGTCCAGATGGCGGAGGTACCAGATAGCTTTGCGAAAAAAAGTCATTGGATTTGCACTGAATTGTACACTTTCGCTGGTTGTCCTTGCCGTGTCTCTCGCGGGCGCGGAATGGATTTTTCGGGCGTATGAGCGGGCACGATTCTCGGCTAGGCATGTAGACGGGCACGGAATTGTGGATTTGCACGCTTTGAATTACAACGACACGACCGTGCCCGTCGTCAAGCCTCCGCACGAATGGCGCGTCTTAAGCTTCGGAGATTCCTTTGCGTACAGCATCATGGTGTATGACTACTCTTACAGCGGAGTCGCGGCGAGACTCGTGAATACAATAAAAATCGAACCACATGTGAGAATTGTCAACCTCGGAGAGCCGTCAACCTCTGTGAATGACTATCGCGCGGCATATCAGTACTGGGCGCCGACCCTCCAGCACGACGCCGCGATTTTTAGCATTTTCCTCGGCAACGACATCACCGATATTGCCTTCAAATACACCCCCCCGCACTGGGCGCCAAACAGCCTCTTCAACGAGAAAGATTTCAATATCGCCGATGGCAGCGCTCGCAGTCATGTTCCACATAAGTTTCCTTTGCGACTGTTCGATTACGCTTATGCCTACTCGCTTGCCTTTCTCTATGCCCAACCAGCCACAGGAGCGAAAGTCCCTGACCCTCGCTACAACGTCGCCGCGGACAACGAATTCGTTCATATTTCGGAAGAATTGTTTTTCGCGACTACCAAAGGGCAACTGGTAAATTTCGATTTCTCACGCATAGGCACGCTGACAGCCGGCTACGCTGCGGTGTATGAGTTTATGGGCTTTGTGTCAGACCTCAGGCAAGATGGCAAACAGGTGCTCGTCACTTTGGCGCCAAGCGAGTCGCAGGCAGACCCTGAGATCCGGGCACAGTTAGAGGAGCGCTATCGCCTCGACCTTACTCTTTATGACTGGAGCTTACCGGCGAGAATCATCCGCGCAATCGCGACGCAGGTCGATGCTCGCATTCCCGTGCTTGACCTGGCTGGCTATTTTCAGTGCCGTGCCGAGGCCGGTGAGAAACTGTACTACCCGCGCAACACGCACTGGAACCTGGAAGGCAACGCACTCGCCGGTCAGGTTATTGCTTCATTTATGTTGCAACAGTGGTTCGGGGCACCGGCAATCGTGCCCGCAGATCTGCAAAGCTGCACGGCGGCAAAAGAGCAAGTGGAACCGAAGATCAGCACGGCAGCTATTGACGGTTTCATTGCGCAGACGCTATGGCCAACAATCCATAGCAGCGCCGAGCAGAGTGGAAGACATTCGTAGGAGAACCTGTATGCCCTGGTGGAACCGGGTAAGTGATCGGGCCGGGATTTTGGCAGAGTTCATAAAGTTCCTCTGGGAACGCAAGCTGTGGTGGATGATCCCTATGATAGTTGTTCTAGTGTTGTTCGGTGCGGTGCTGATCTTGACGCAAAGTTCAGCCATCGCTCCGTTCATTTATTCCCTG
>JACQEL010000997.1 GCA_016200595.1 Deltaproteobacteria bacterium | reverse complement strand
TTTTGGCCCATCGGATACGCCCATGCCGGCGTTCCGCGTGCCGCCGACCTTCACGCCGACGGCTACGTTCGCGCCATCGGCTACGCCCACCGCATCACCCAGTGCGACCCCCACCGCGCCCGCGACCGCTATCCAAACGCGGCCCGCCAACGCCACCAACCCGCCGACCGCCACCAGCACGGCCACGCCGCCGCCGCGCCCCACCGTTGCGCCGCCGCGCCTGGTCAGCCCGAAAGATCAGGACGTGTTCGCAAGCGCGGACGATCAGCCCACCCTGCTTTGGGAAGGAACCTTGCAGGACAGACAGCAGTTCGAGGTGCGCGTCCGCTACATTGATCAGAACAGCAACCCGCAACTCGTCAGCAACCGCCTGCGCGAAACCCGTTGGGCGATCCCATCGCAGTTATTCTACCGGCAAATTTCGCCGTCCCTGCGGGCTATCCAGTGGGATGTGGTCATCCTCGACGGCGACGGCAACGCAGTCAGCGCGACGAGCGAAGTGCGACTCTTTTACTGGCGCTGAGCCGCTTTGCGGCGGCCTGAGTCGCTCTAGCACAGGCGGTCTGCGCTTAAATTCAGCAGATCCAAAATTGGTGTGCGCTGCGACTGAATCGAGGCAATAGGTCGGCTTGCTCAAGCTTTGTAAGATTGTTAGAGCGAACTTATAATCGCATGCGAAGGTTGGGGTGCTGTGGAGCATTTTTGTGCTTGTTGCTTGATCGAAACAGTAACACATGGAAGAAGGATACATGATGAACCACTATGATGATCTAGCGCAACAGCTTGCGAGGCTGTCGGAAAGTTTTTCCGAACTGGGTGCTAGCGTGTCCGTCGCGGCAAATGAACTGCGCCGAGTGGGCAAGCCTGCGCCGGACAACCTAATAAAACAGATGATTTCTTCCCAGCAAGACTTCGCAGAATTGCGGAACCGGGTACTGGATCTAGCGCAACATTTCGCCATCTCACCGCTGCCATCCATCAGTGGTTTGACCTCGCTCGATGACCTGAAGGCCCTGCTGTATTCTATACGCCAGGCAGAGAGCCAGCGGACGTCCTTTGAGGCAATTCGCGGTCAGGCGATTACCATCCTCGACCGGGTGATCACCGTCGTACATCGCACCCAGGTTGAGTTCATGCCACTGTTGCAATGCCAAGCGGAGGCGCGCGCCCTGCGCGACGCACTTACGGTGACTCAATGGCCCGAGTTGCACCCTGAAGCACAGCGCCTGGCCGACGGACAGCATCCCTATGCGTCTCTGTTGACCTTTGTCGAGAGCCATCAAGCCCTGTCAGACGACCAGTGGGACCATCTGAAGAATTCGATTGAAGAAACGTTTGGCAAACCTCTGGCTATCGCAGCTGTACGTGGAAGACTGGTACTTGGCGAAAATGCCGTAGGACAGGTGTCTGAACCAGGTGATGAGCGCGGGGTCGCCTCCCAATCCGAGGTGGCACAAGCTCCTGAAGCCACAGCGGTTGTGAAAGCGCCTGTGGCAGAAGCAGCACTTCCACCGTCCGAAAGTGGTGAGGAGAAAGCAGTAGTCTCGCTTGGTGCACTTCAACCAGAGCCGACGCTCCCTGTCGGTGCAACAACTGTATCAGCTGTTGAGCACGTCACGCGGATTGAAGCGGCAGTGATCCCCCAACCGGCCGAGTCTGCTTCGGAACCAACTAAAGCAACCGGCCCGGCTGCTTCCGCAGAAGCCATACAAGCCGCAGCGCCTTTCACCCGGCCCGAACCTTCCTCGACTCCGGAACTTGAGGAACCAACCCGACAACCGGAGATTGTGATCACTTTAGAGAAACCGCTCGCTAAAGAGCAGAAAGCAAAATTACCTCCGCCGATCGAGGAGCCGGCCCCTCCACCGCCACGAGTCACTGAATATGACATCCCCAACGAGTTGCTGTGGTATCTCGTTGAAAACAACCGGCTTGGATTGGCTTACTATCTAATGCGAGTTTTTGAACAGCGTGCTGGGCGAATCGAGTCGCACCCGCCCGCTTGGCTACTCCGTGCGGTGGCGTTAGGGACTTATGTCCGATACGCAGGCGGCGAGATACAGCGTCTGCTGGCTGAAGACTTCACGGAATTCACATCCGATGCCTTAAAGACGAACGATCCCGACTTGAGTCTGGCGCTCAAGTTCCTTGCGGTTGCTGCGGCGCTGCGCCCGGCTCTGCTTTCGCCGGGTACTGGAGCGCCAGCCATGCTCAGGTCGCTCAATCTAAAGGAAGCAGGCCTGAGCCAGCTTGCCGAGTTCTGTCAGATCATTGCTGATTACGGCGACAAACAGCAACCACTCGATCTGAGTGCGCTGAAAAAGGCCCGCGACCTGGCTGCCTGGCAGGAAGATGTACGTTTATTGTCGCAGGAAACGGACGCATGGTGTGCCAGAGCGCCGTTAATGACCATTGTTTACGCGCCCGCGACCAAAGTCTGGCACAAGTGGCAGGAGCCGAAGGGTATTATCCAGTCTCTACTGCAGCCTGTGCGCCAGAACGATGCGAGCCAACTAATCGCGGTGAAGCGTGCAGTAATCCACTTGTCCAGCGACAACAACCTCAAGCGCGAAATCGATATGACGGACCGCCAAATTCTCAAGAGGCGGGGTGGTGAGGGCATCACGGCCAGGGCCCTGGTGAAACTCCGTACAGACGTCCGCGAAGCCGTTGCATTCGCGCAACGCTGGATTGAGTTGCAGGAATCGAGGCCGGGCCAGGAGAGCGCGCGCCAGCATATTCAGAAACAGGCCGAACGTTTACGGCAGGAAGTTTGGAGCCGTCAAAAAGCTGTGATGGCTGAAATTGAAGCGTTCAGTGAGAATCATCCGAGCAAAAGTATCGCGGGCACACTTGCATGCGCCCGCCGCTCATTGGAAAACACACAAATGCTCTTCGACTCGGAGACTCCGCTTTCAGTTGAAGAACCCGCTCCGAGATACATTCTTGGACTCGACTGGCTGGCGATACCGAATGTGCCGCTGAACGATCAGTTGGAGCCCGAAAGCTTAGATCTACAACAACTCGTGCAAGGCGTGCAGCAACTGATCAGCGACGAACAGTTCAACTGGCAGAAAGCCTTTGAAGGGCGTTGCGAGGCGCGCGATCATCAGGGCACTTTGCTAATTGTCGAATATCTTGAGAAATATCCTACGAAGGGCATCGATGTAGGACAGTTACGCGACTTGCGTGATAAACACCTCCAGTCTTGTCGCGACGCCCTTCAACGCGATGTTGAGGAGACACGCAGACAGGTGGAAGGCGCCGTGGCATTCGGATTACTCATGGAAAAGGAGCATACAGAGTACAATGGAGAATTGGAAGCCGTTGCGCTATCTAGCCGTGCGATTCTAAATTTCGCTGAGAAACATCGGGGACTAGCCGGTGTTCGCGGCCAGATTGACAAGAAGCGTGTTGCACAGGTAGCAGGGGCGCAACGACGGTTGGAAGGCCTACCGGGCGGGTCTGCAAACCCATCCTATAATCGCATACTCGCCGTGTTGGACCGTGGCGACGTACTGGCGGCCAATGAGTACATCGATATGACATTAAAAGGCTTGCCACTGCCGGCCTCGGAGGCGCGCACACAGGCCTTTCGCAACTACTTTCCAGAAATATTCCATGACATCGAAGCATACCTCGAGAAGGAATACCCCACAAAAATTATCGGTGCCATCGGCAACGCCTCGGTTGGAGTAGTTGACATGGGTCGCGTCGCCGGCAAGCAAGCCACTCAAGCAGCTGAGATGGTCGCCGCATGGTTTATGCTTAAGAAGTCGGGCAAGGTAGATGATCCTCGGCTTCGCCAGATTTTGACACGTCTTGGTTTCAATCCATCACAGATACTGGTTAGGCAGTCTGGCCGGCGAACCTGGGTCGATCTGTCAGCTGAGCCAATTCGTGATCGCAATCGCTGTCCTGTACCATTCTTTGGCTCTGTTGCGAACGGGGATTACCGTATCCTATGCGTTTGGGATCGGCCAACCGAAGAAGATCTGTTGAACGATGTTGGCGAGACCACCCATGGTTCACCGGTAATAGTCTTTCACTTTGGGCGTATGACGGAACAGCGACATCGCGATCTTGCGCGCCTGTGTCGGGAGCGCCGCCGGACTTTTGTCGTCATCGATGACACGCTGATGCTCTACGTATGTGGCGAGCGTGGCGCGCGCTTACCAGTGATGTTCGACTGTACTCTGCCTTTCACTTTCCTCGAACCTTATACCACTACTGCCGGCTTGGTTCCTCCGGAGATGTTCTACGGGCGACAGCGTGAGCGCGACTCCATGATAGACCCTATGGGATCCTGTTTCATTTACGGTGGACGACAATTGGGTAAGACGGCGCTACTGCGTGATGTCGAGCGCAACTTTCATTCTCCGGAAGACGGTCGGATAGCAATCTGGCTGGATCTAAAAACACTCGGCATTGGCTATGATCGGCCCATTGATGACATTTGGAATGTTCTTGCGACGAAGTTCAAGGAACTTGGGGTTGTTCCCGGCGCTATGCCAGCTCACATTGGCGTCGAGGGATTGCTGGGTCATGTCAGGAATTGGCTCAATACCGATGAGCAGCGCCGTATCCTTCTGCTTTTGGATGAGGCAGACCGTTTCCTCGAGCGAGATGGCTTGCGGCCCAGGGATGACGGCCAGCCAGAAAATGGTGAGTTCATCCGGGTAGCTCGGCTCAAAGGGTTGATGGACCAGACTTTTCGACGGTTCAAGGTTGTCTTCGCCGGTTTGCACAATGTGCAGCGCACCACACGCCTGGAAAATCACCCGCTGGCACATTACGGTGAACCGATCTGTATTGGGCCGCTGATCGATGGAGGTGAGTGGCGCGAGGCCAGCGCGTTGATCGAGCGTCCGCTGGCCAGCCTCGGCTATCGCTTCGAGTCGCCTGATCTGGTAATGCGCATTCTGTCGCAGACCAACTACTACCCAAGTCTGATTCAACTCTACTGCAACCAACTATTGCGACACATAACGAATTCTCAGAAGGTTGTATTCGATGGGAAATTCAGCCCTCCATATTTGATCACATCCAGGTATGTTGAAGACGCCTATCGCAGCCAAGAGTTACGCAAAGCCATTCGGGACCGGCTAATGTGGACGCTAGACCTTGATCCACGCTACCGCGTCATCGCATCTGCGATTGCGCTTTACAGCACAACAACGGATGAGGAGCGTGCCGAGAGGGGCTTTGCAGTGTCCTGGATTCGGGAACAGGCCATGACATTCTGGGGGCCAGGGTTTCGCGACGTGATATCGGAGGATGCATTCCGTGTCCTGCTCGACGAAATGGTTGGTCTCGGCGTCTTACGAGTTGTGGATACCAATCGCTACGCCTTGCGTAGCCCGAACGTTATTTCCCTAATTGGCACACAAGAAGAAATCGAGGCGGAATTGGATTCGGCGTCGCAGCGTGATGTGCCTCAGGAGTATGAAGCGGCGACGTTTCGGGTGGCTTTCCCCACGGCGCAAGGGAGTGATTATGCGCACCGCAGCCCTTTCACTGCTCAGCAGGAAGCGGAGCTCCGCGGTCACAGAAATGATGTGGCTGTCGTCCTGGGAAGTGCGGCGGCTGACCTTGATCAAGCCGAGAAGTACATCGAAGCCGTATCTGGAAAGGAGTTCTTCATTCCGTTAAACAATATCTCGGCTATGAATGACTTTGCGCGTCGGCTGGTCGAACTGGACGCCCGCACCAAGGATGGGACGACTACAATGCTGGTATCCAGTTTATGCACCTGGAATGAAGGCTGGGTAGAAGCGGCGCGGCAGAAACTTAATAAGTTGACGTCGAAAACCTCGTTTGCAAAGGTGCTCTTTCTTGCGGATCCTCAGTTGACTTGGCAAATAGTTAGTCCGGTTGATCTGACGCTCATTAACAACTGGAGTACCTTCACTCTTAGTCCCTGGCACGATAGCGCGCTGAGAGCGTGGCTGGACGACTGCGGTTTCACCATTAACAAGGTCGGTCGAGAAGATATTTCGGCTGTGACCGGCAATTGGCCTTTTCTCCTCGAGTCCTTCTATCAGAAGGCGAAGAACGACTCTCATAACTGGCGGCGGTACCTGGACGAGATTGAGCAGAGGTTCAAGAACCCCGATGACGTTCGCAAGTGGGCACGCCTGATGGGCATTGTGGAGCACACACCTCAGTTTGTTGTGTTGAGTGACCTGGCCGAACTTGAGGGGGCGACCTCAAGCGATCTCGCAGGCGTGATAGACAATGTTGAAGAGGAAACTATCCACCAGAGCCTGCGTTGGGCGAATCTACTGAGCCTGGCAAGACCGGTGGGCAACGGCTTCTACCAAGTGGACAGGGTGGTCGCTCGCATACTCGCTGCCATTCGTTCGGAGAAGAGGTCTTGAGCAGATTTTGGTGGGGTCTGCCCGGCCCGGCTGGATTCGTTTCGCGCGTCGTTCAGGATTTGCGCGACGGGAAAAATGTTGTGCTCTGTCTGCCGGAACACCTGCCTACAGGCCTTGGCAGCGCGATCCGGTATGCAATGGACGCCAGCGGAACGGTTAAGTGGCGCTCATTCGATGTCAGCGACGAGAAAGACGTGACACCCTTAGATCTGTTGTTTTCGCGTTTCATCTCTCACTCCGATTCGCAGACGCTGCGAAGTGCCTATGTTCTGTCTGAGGCGGACTCCTTTGCCGGGCACATCGTTTGGCTGGAAGGAATGACGGCTGATCTCTGGCGGACCTGGGGAGCGTTCATTATTGAATACGAACATGTATGTCGCGTGCTATCGCCGATTATGCGCTCGGTCTTCTGTGTACCACTTGTCGGCGATCCAGCCTTACAACCACCGGCGGATGATGTTTGTCTGACCAAGCAAACTTGGAGTGGTGTCGTCAGTCATCTCGACATGCTCTTGTACGCGGCTAGTATTCTTGAGGACCGGCAATTGCCACACTACCAGCGGGAACTGGTCGTTAATGTAATTGCACAAATCGCACTGTGGGACCCACATGTGGGCGACCGGCTCGCGTACGAAAATCTGGATCGCATTCTCAATCCCCGGCCGATTTTGCAGGACATTGCTGTGGAGCGGCATTGGGACTTCGCAGAACCGCAGCTCTGGCCAAAACTGTGGCACCGTGGTGTTGTCAACACGATAGACGAACAAAGAAAAATCCACTCAAGCCTGCTGGCAATGAACGATACGGCTGCGGAAATCGAAAGGCGGGTATGGATTGCTGAAGTTGGAGTGATGTTTCCCTATATCGAAGAAAAGCGGCAGGATATTCTGAAGAGGCTCGCTCGGGTTCTCAAAGTGCCTTTCAACACTAGGTTTGGCGAGACGATTACTGACTTGCGGGATCTGGAAATCGGCCACATCGAAAGCCAGATCAGCATCATGCCAAATATCGATCCGAAGTTACTGCGTCTCGTCAGGCAATTACGAAAGATCCGTAACCAGCTTGCCCATGTGGAAACACTGGATAAAAATTTGCTGGAGTTCGAGACTCAGTAGATCCAAAATTGGCCTGTGCTGCGGCTGAAACGAGAAAACAGATCGGCTTGCTCGAGCTTTGAAAGACTGTTAGCGCTACCGATGGCGCATGATACGCTGAAACTGAGCGAGCAGAAAGTGTTGTCGGAAATCTGCAATTCGCTTAGACGAAGGTATTGGGATAAGGAGCCACCCGTGATAAACCAGCAGATGATGACAACCCTCACCTCGGTAAAGTCAGATACCGTAGTCGAAACACAGT
>JACQEL010000996.1 GCA_016200595.1 Deltaproteobacteria bacterium | reverse complement strand
GCTGGCGATACCAGGGATTCTGTCCGTACACAGTCGTCGCAGGATGACTCTCCCGTGCCGTAAAACAGGGGCCTGTCACGAACAGCCGAGGTCCACGGAGCTTGCCGTTTGCCAGCCGGTCACGGGTCTGCAGAATGTGATCTTCCGGATCACCGACGGACTTGATGCTCGTCACGCCGGCTGAGATCAGTTCCAGCAAATGTCCCGGCAGCTCCTGATCGAGATAGGCAGCCATCGTGGCTTCGTCGGTAACGTGGAAAAAGTCATTAAGATGTATATGGCAGTCGATGAGCCCTGGCATGAGGAAGCGGCCGGCGGCGTCAATCGCCTTTTTCCCCTTAGCGGTAGAGGTCGTGACCGAATCTATGGTCTTGCCGCTAATGCCGACACTAAAGAGTCCGTCGCGTACCTCCATACCATCGAACAGGCGCGCGTTGTTGATGATCAGATCGGATACGGGGGCAGTCTGCTCAGGCATTGGCTTAGCTCCTTTGCGCCATCCAGGCTCGCCGCGCGAAAGAAGCGCTCGCGCGACACGATAGCAAAGAATAAAGGACCGTGCGGCACGGATTATAGCTCATGACCAGTCTTTCGCACAACCTTCTCTTTCTGGCCGACGCTGCCCACACACCTTTCCCTTACCGCCCCGAATGTAGGGACGGTAGGGTGGATGCGCTGCGCGTATCCACCCTACAGAAAATTGATATGCGCATGGAAGCACGGCATTTTCATTGACAACGCTCTCACTTTCGCGGAGGATGCTCCTGGCTAGGGGGCAGGAGCTTGCGGGCACAATCCCTGAGGAAAGGCGCGAGATGGTAACCTCGGTTTTCGTGGAGATGGCGCTCATCGCCTTCGTGGGCGGCAGTCTACGGTATCTTTTGCACGATCTCGACATCGACGAACTGCGGCCGAAAATCAACCGGCTGGTGCTGACCATCTTTCTTCCCGCCCTCAATTTCCGGGTTCTCTATGACGCCGCGCTGGGCGGGGAACTCTGGCAGGTGCCGCTGTGCGCCCTGACCGGCCTTGTGGTCATCATCACGGCTGGCCACCTGATATACCTCCTCCTCGATACTCCCCCACGAGTGAAAGGAGCGCTGATTCTTGCCGGCGCTTTCGGCAACGTCACGTACCTGGGGATGCCTATTTTACAGCGACTCTATCCCTCCGCCTTTCTGCCGGTAACCGAGACGGTCATTCTTTATGAAATGACCATCACTCCGCTCAACCTCGTGGTCGGCTCGGCGCTGGCGGCCTACTACAGTCACAGCACGCAGTTCTCGCTCAAGGCCAATCTCCTCCAGGTGGCGAAAATGCCTTTGCTCTGGGCCATCGCAGCCGCACTGCTGGTGAACTGGGGCGGGGTGAAGATACCTGCGTTTGGTCTCAACGCCATATCGCTGATGGCTGATATCGTGCCCGGGCTGATGATTCTGTCGCTCGGTATGGCCTTAAAGCTCTCCGTACTTCGCTCCATGAGACGTGCACTCACGGTCATACTGCCAGCGATCGTGCTCAAGCTCGTGATCTCGCCAATTGTGGTGTTCGCCATGGCTCATAGTGTAGCCCTTCCCGCACCGTTCTTGCAGGCCGCGATCATCGAAGCCGCCATGCCTTCTCAGCTCATCACGTTTCTCACCGCCGATCGTTACGGGTTGGACACTGACCATCTGGCGGTCTGTGTGTTTCTCGATACCACTTTGAGCTTTGTGACCATCCCGCTGGTACAGGCGCTGCTCGTGCCATTGCTGTGAGCGGGAGACAGCGCCCTCATGAGAAGAACAACAGAGGGACAGGTCTTGCATTACTACACCTGGAAACCACCTCCCTTCTCACCGTTCAGCAAATGCAGAACAGAAGGTAGAACGTAGGGTGGATAAGCACAGCGCATCCACCATTGTGATTTTGTGCTGCCTACGCAGAACGTAGGGTGGATAAGCGCAGCGCATCCACCACTTTCAGGAGCGCATCCACCACTTTAGAGCGCGTCCACCCTGGCAACTTTCACTCCCAATCCATGCCGGCAATCTCCGTCGGAACGTTATCGCCCCAATCCTCCTCGTACCATCCCCTCGCTACCGCCCTCCCAAAGGAAGACCACGGCCAATCCCGCGGTCGCGCCACTAATCCATGCCTGACCGGATTATAATGGATGTAATCTATATGGTTGCGCCAATCCGCCTCGTCACGGATCGCATGTTCCCAAAACCGCCTTTGCCAGACCGGCCGCTCGTTCCGGTGATTGGTGCGAGTGTCGATCTCCCGAGAAGTGGACTTTTTGATCTCCCGCCAGCGGCTGGAATAATCGGCATCGGCCTCCGGCAGCCGCCAGATACAATGGAGATGATCGGGTAGCACCACCATGGCATCGATCCGGAAGGGGCGCACCGCCATCACTTTGCGGAACGCGGTGCGCAACCTCTCGACCCGTTCGGGGGTGATGAAGAGCGGCACACGGTCATGGGTAACTACCGTGAAGAAGTACACCCCTCCGGGGAGGAAGATTCTTCGGTATTGGCTCATGACCGATTGCTACCGGTTAGTTAGGGTGAGGGTGGATGCGCTACGCTTATCCACCCTACAGGAACTCCGCGTTGACGGGAACTCCGTGTTGACAGGTATCGGTTAGTATCCCAGTTGCTTGTCCACAACTCCGACGAGGGGCTCGCCCACACGCGCGCGACGCAGGTTCTCGCAGAACCGTTCAAGGTTGCGGGGAGCGCGCAGTTGGCTGGCTCCGGCGGTGTGCGGGGTCATGACGACGTTCTCCAACGTCCACAAAGGATGGTCGGCCGGCAAGGGTTCGAGCGGGGCAACGTCGAGCGCGGCTCCGCCGCAGCGGCCGTCTTGCAAAGCGCGCACCAGCGCCTCCCCGTCGATAATCTCTCCGCGGGTGACGTTGACCAGGTACGCCCCCCGCTTCATCTGCGTGAACGTGGCGTCGTTGAACAGCTGCCGGGTCGTCGCAGTGAGCGGGCAGCCGACTGCCACCACGTCAGAAGCGGCCAGCAACTCCGCCAACCGGTCGCGTCCCCACACTTCGCGGACTCCATCAGAAGGCTGCACGGGCCACTCGTCGAGGGCTAACACGTGCATCCCAAACGCCACGGCCCGGCGAGCCATAGCGCGTCCGGTTCCTCCGAAGCCGACGATGCCCATCGTCAACCCTTCTAGCTCGATCTCTTTGCGGCGCATGGCCTCGCGCGCCTGCCAACTAGCAGAGCCCAGGCGGATGGCGGTGGCGATCTGACGGGTGAGCGCCAACAGAAGACCGAACCCGGTGTCCGCCAGGTGCCCGCCCACCAGACGTTTCTCGCCGGTCAGCACAACCTGAGAGTCCCTCATGGCCGGGTAGAGGAACATGTCCACGCCCGCGGCGATGGTATGTACCCAGCGTAGGCGGGGAGCGGCGTGAAACAGCGATTCGGGAATGAAGCCCAAGATGACCTCGACCTCAGCGGCCATGGCGATGGCGTCGCGCACCTGGGGCGCGACCTTAATAGTCGAGCCGGGCGCCGCCGCTGCCCGAATCTTCGCCAGGTCGCCCTCAGACACTTCGGGCAAGGTGAGCCCGAGCAGTACCAGGATGTTCACCGGTCCGTCCAGTCGCAAATCGGTCATATACTCAGCGCCTCCTTCTCGCTGGCAGGATCGTATACTGACGACTGTCTAATAGACAGTATCAACGGAAGTCACGGTTTAGGTAAACTGCACCGAGACTTCACCAATACCGGAAAAAACCGTGCGGTAGGTCCCCGGCTGGCGGACTGCGTGATGACAAAACGCTCCGGTAATCACCGGCTGTCCCGGCTCCAAGCCGAGCCCGTATTTGTGCAGGAGCCGGCATAGGCGCGACAGCGAGAGATAGGGATCATCCATCGTCGCCCCTGGGGTCTTAGTCTCGACTAGTTGCCCGTCACGATAGAATTCGACTGTTGTCTCAATGAGATTATCTCGCACAGGTGCCTCTGGTCCCACTACTATACCCCATTGCGCCAGGCCATCGGCCAACAGTAACGCCTGCCCACTATCGGGGCCTACGCGACGCTGGTTGAGCTCGAACGCCGGCGCGACGGCGCGTATCGCAGCCTTGGCCTCCCCCACATCCACGGCGTCACCGCGCAGCGGCGAACCGACGATCAGACACAGTTCCGGTTCTATTGCACAGTTCATAATCTTCGCTATCGGCACGGTTGCCCCCGAACGGAAAATCCGGCCCTGCAAGACGTATCCGAATGG
>JACQEL010000995.1 GCA_016200595.1 Deltaproteobacteria bacterium | reverse complement strand
TTGCGTGTTTGGCGGTAATACTGTGGCCTGGGGTCGTCCTAGCCCAGTCCGTATCTGTAAGCGGCTCCCCGGGAGGGACGCCGTTCGTGCTACCGGAGGTCACGGTCCTCGATACCACGCCGCTCCATGGCGACGGCATCGACCGTGATAAGGTTCCCGCCATGGTCCAGACACTCAGGGCGGAGGATTTCGTACGAACTAATTCCTTCACCCTGACCGATACGCTAGGACAACGCGTGCCAGGGGTCTCGACCACAGATGTCCAGGGTAGCACCTTCCTCCAAGACCTGCGGTATCGCGGCTTCGCGGCTTCGCCCCTTCAGGGCACGCCCCAAGGGCTTGCCGTCTATCAGCATGGTATCCGCCTCAACGAGGCGTTTGGCGATACGGTGAACTGGGACCTGATCCCGGAGGTCGCGATCGACCGCGCCGACATCTGGACTAACAACCCGGCCTTCGGTCTCAACGCCCTTGGTGGCGCGGTTTCCATCCGCATGAAGAATGGCTTCACCTGGCAGGGCTCCGAAGGTGAAGTGCAGGGAGGGTCCTACGGTCGCTACGGAGGCTCATTGCAATACGGCGTGCAGAAGAACACGCTCGGCTTCTATCTAACTGCGGATGCGGTCCATGACGACGGCTGGCGTCACCATTCGGCCGCGAGTCTGGCCCGTGTGTATGCCGACCTTGGTTGGAAACGTGATCGCTTGGAGTTCCACTTGATCGGTTCAGGAGTCTCCAACCGGCTTGGAGTGGGCGGGCCGACGCCGATTGAGATGGTCCGCCAAAACGAAAAATCCGTCTATACGTGGCCGCAGCGAACCACCAATGAAATGGGCTTACTCGCCTTAACCGGGCGGTACAGTCTCCCCGATACCTGGGCGCTGCAAAGTAATGTGTACGTCCGCAAGTTCAAGCAGACGCACGTGGATGGCAATAACGGAGAGTTCACACAATGTAGCGATTCGTCGGCTGACCCCACCACCCTCTGCCTGGACGACGAAGAGTTTATTCCCCCCTCGGACCCACCACCAGCCTCGTGGAAAAACCAATTCATCATGGACGACCCGAGCGGCCATCCTATCCCATTTACGGCTGAGGACGTTCCATATGGCACGGTGGACCGTACCTGGACGGATACCTTGACGGTGGGTGGCTCGCTGCAAGCCACCAATACGCTTCCATTGCTGGGCCACAATAACTACTTCGTCGCGGGCGCCAGTATTGATCACAGCACCACCACGTTCCACTCGAACAGCCACCTGGGCTACATCTCTCCCAATCTGTTCGTCGGTCCGAATGCTGACGTGGCCGGGACTGGTACGGTCATCCACAATATCCCGGACACCACCGTTGACCCGCAGTTCAGCGTGCTGTTCGGCCCGGTCAAGCTCAAGGCTCACAACAGTTATTACGGCCTCTATGGGGCGGATACCTTTGATATTACCTCCCGGCTCTCCTTCACCCTTGGGGCGCGTCTGAACATTGCCGACATTGAGATGGATGATGAGAGTGGCAAGAACCCAGCCCTTAATGGCCACCACAGCTTTACTCGTGTGAATCCCCAGGCGGGACTCACTTACAAAGTCCTCCCGAGCATCACTTCCTATATTGGTTATTCTGAGGCTAACCGAGCCCCCACCCCGCTCGAACTCAACTGTTCGGGTTCGTGAACAATCTCTTCGATCGCAACTACGCCACGTACGGGACCTATTTTCAGACCGACACTATTGCCTTCAAAAATTTCTCAGACGCGCGCACGATCACGCCGGCCCAGCCGCTTTCGCCTATGCCGGGCTGCGCATGATGTGGTGATCTCCTGCGAGTGAAAGCTGCTGTAAAGAAGTCCCAGGGACTTGCGCTCACTGTTCCATCACAGTAAAAGCATCGCAACATGCACGCCTTGAGCAGATCACTGATTGGGCTACGGCTCTTCATGCTCATTGTTCTTCTGGGGTATCAGTTTGCCGGGGCGAGCCTGGTTCTGCCGGCGGAATCGCACTGTGCTCGCTGCGCGAAATTCGGCGCGACCGGCGCAGTTAAACCCGGGACATCCTGTCCGCTTTCGCATCATGGCCATGACTGCCATAACTCTCAGGGAAAGACTGCAGGGCATATCTCCCTGTGTCCAGATGGATGTTTACGCCACAACGATCAAAATGGAGAGCTGCCTTCCCTGGCCAAGTTTCTCTCGGCTCCTGAGGCTTGTTCCCTGCGCTTACTCCCTGCAGGCTCTGCGCCAGCAGCAGAACCGCTAGTAATGCTTGATTTGCCTTTTCCCCCCCTGATCACCCTCCATCCCTTTCATTCTAGTACTCAGTCCATTTGATTATGATGGGTTCAGGACCGTCATGCCCGCGCAGGCGGGCATCCAGGACTCGCAAGCAGAGGCTTGGAGCTACCCTGTCTGGATTCCCGCTTTCGCGGGAATGACGCAGCCACACCTACCCCCCAAATTCAAACTGACTGGCTACTAGGGGTTCTCTTCTCCTGTTCAGCTCCGAACCGGAAACAGTTCCTGCCTAACGTGCGGTGAGGAACCGCGCACAATCTCGATTGTCATGAATGGAGGAGTCACTCTTCCCTGACGTGAGCGGAAGGAGACTGAATCATGCGCATAAAAACTGTGATGCTCAGCGCTCTCACTCTGGGGGTGCTGCTTGCTTGCCCACACGATCTCTTCGCCTCGTGTGGGCAGGCGTTCTGCCCAATCGAAACGTCCTCTATCGTGGAAAACCCACTCGGTGGCGGGCAATTGTATACCAATTTTATCTACGAATACATCGATCAAGACCGGCCGTATATCGGTACCAGTAGCGCACATCCGGGGGATCTACCGCGCGGCCATGATGAAATCTCTACCCGCAACAATACCTACAAGCTCACGCTCGACTACGGGATTACTCCGCGTTTCACCTTAGGGGTGCTGCTGCCGTTCCTCGACCGGCTCCACCGGCATCTCGCCCACGAGGAGCAAGAGGTTATCGGCAGCCCAGAAGGAACCGAGATTGTCGATGTGCCTGAACGCTGGCGCTATCAGGCGTTTGGCGACATGCAGGTCACTGCGCGCTATCTCCTGCTGCCACAACTGACGCCGTTCGATCCCTCGCTGTCGCTCATTGTCGGGCTGAAGATTCCCACCGGTCGCACGGGCGTCCGCAATGACGAGGGCGAAGAAGCCGAGTTGACTCTCCAACCGGGCAACGGCTCGTGGGACGGCATTATTGGATTTTCCCTGGTGAAGAACTTTGCCGTCCCTACCCTGCAGAAGCAGACTGCCTTGGCTCCACTGTTTGCCACCGTGCTCGGTCGGTTCCCGATTGGTGTGGGGAAGTTCGGTTATGAACCCGGAGGAGAGATGTTTTTGAACATTGGTACGGCCTACCCACTCTTCCGCAAGCTTGATCTGCTGGGGCAGATCAATTTTCACTACCGCGACCATGACTCGATCGGTCATGCACCAGGCGTGGAGCAGTCCGATAGCGGAAAAGAAGAGCTGTTCTTGAGTCCGGGGCTCCGCTACCATTTCACTGACAGTCTCGCACTGTATACGTTGATGCAGTTTACCGTCTATCGTCGCGTCAATGGCATCCAGCTCACCTCGGACTGGAACTTTACGTCCAGGGTGTTCTATCGTTTCGATCTGTTCTCGCATGCCTAATGTCCTCAAGCTATCATAGGAGCTTGTTTTCTGAATTCGGGAAAGAAGCCGTTCGTGCTGGGCGATCATCTCCAGCAACAGCAACGCCGCCCAGCACGAACGGCACGAGGAAAGGACGAATGCCGGAATTAGTAATTGGTTCTGAAAGACACAAGGAACTCTTTTGTCGGGAATTTATCGATACTCACCTACCGTACGACGTGGCCGCGTTACGTTGGCCAGTGCTCGACGAAGCAAGCCTCGCCCGTCTCTGTGCGCTGCCATTTTGGCAAGAGGCGGTCTCAACTGAAAGCGCGACTGCTGCCAAGGTACAAGCTCAGGCGCGGTTGGAGCGCGATGCTCTCATGCACGAAGCCGTCGCTTTGCAGGGATACGAAGAAGAGCGACATTCCCAATTATTGCAATCATTGCTTACCCACTACGACATTGGCGTCTCGCTCCCCCCGTCGCCTCCGCTGCCCACGGACATCGAATGGGCCTTTCTACGGACCGAGTACGGGGAGTGTTTTGATTCATTCTTCGCCTTCGGTTTGTTCGCCATTGCCAAAGACTCAGGCTTTTTCCCGGCTGAGTTGGTGACCAGGTTTGAACCTATCATGCAGGAAGAGGCTCGCCATATTTTGTTCTTCGTCAACTGGCTGGCGTATCGGCGAGCCCAGTTACCGTGGTGGCAACGCCCGGCATTGGCAGGACGTTGCCTACTGGGCATGACCTTGCAGGTCTGGAGTCGGATTCAAACGGCGCGTGGAGTTGGAGATGGCGACTTTACCCTCAAAGGACATGAGTCGATCGATACCGACCTCTCACCGCGCGATTTCTTGCATCTGTGCCTGCAAGAGAACGAACGCCGCCTCAAGCGCTATGATCCTTACCTGCTGCGACCACAGCTAGTGCCCACGCTCGCGAAAGCTGTGTGCCGGGTACTGCCGAAACGCCGCGGTGTAGACTAGAGCGGGTCTCATTTGCATGTGTCCTTGCTTGCCGTACGGCGATAGGTCCCCTCTCCCCTCGTGGGAGAGGGACAGGGTGAGGGGGCTGCCGGCAGAGGGTAGCCTGGATGAAGCGCAGCGGAGTCCGGGAGGCGTACGCAGGGAACCCCGGATTTCATCCGGGCTACAATGGGGGCTAGACGCTCTCTAAGCCTCGTTAATAAGCCGAGCGACTGGGAAGCGCTTGAATGTCAGAGTAGGGCATTACCCCCAAGGCTTTCTGACGAGCAGGATAAAAACAGATGAAATTTGCTCTCGTCCGTGCTACTGCAGTTCGGCAATACGGTTTTGTACCCATACCAAGTCGTTCTTCAACACCACGTTGCTCGGGTCGTGCCGGGCCAATCGGGCACTAATCGTCCGGGCTCTTTCGAAATACCGCAATGCTTCCGCGTGCTGACTTTGCTGTGCCGACACATGGCCGAGCTTCATGTAGCTCACCGACAGGTCGCGTTGCCACTGGGTGTTGGTGGGATCTTGCTGAGCCAACCGCTCAGCGATCTCTAACCCCTGCCGATAGGCGTCGCGCGCGGCTTCCAGCTTGCCCGCTGCCCTTTCCACATCGCCGAACTTATTGTAGCTCACCGATCGTTCGCGTTGCAGCGCCAAGTCGTCTGGTCGCCGCGCTAGCGCGCGTGCCAGCCAGGCATGCACTACCACGTTTGCGTCCCTAGCGAAGTCCAGGCGGCCGAGCGCCCAGATTTGCGCTGAGCCGTCGTACAAGAGTTTGAATTGGAGCGCATCAAGGGAGTCGCTCTCGCGGTCGGCGCGCAGCAAAGCGCTGGCATGGTTGAGGGCGCGCCCAAGGCGTGAGAAATCACCCGTGCGGCGCACATTTTCTGTCGCGCTAGAGAAATCCGCCAGCGCCCAAGTGCCGAGCTTGCCGAGGAGCATGATATCGCTGGTCGTGCCGGCGAACTGATGGGCGAGCGCATGGGTAAACTCCCATTGTTCTTCCTCCCCACTGCTTAAGCGCAGCAATCCGGCCGCTGCCAGCACGCGCCGCCCCTCGGGCGGGAGCCGCGACACACTACGATCAAAGAGCCAGCGCAGGGTGTGATCTTCATACCCCGGTTGATGAAGGTCGGGTAATTGGGCGGATTGGAGGGCGTTCAAAAATACGTGCGGCGACTCTTCGCCGGCGCCAAGCTGACGACCGGCCCAAGTCAGCGCGAGCGGATGGCCGCCGAGCAGGGAGTGCAGGCGAGCTCTGGTGGCTTCGTCGGTCGCGTCCGCGCACAACTCATAGAGCAAGGCGAGTGCTTCGTCGCGCGCCAGCGCCGCCTCGACATTCAAAGGTTTGGGCGTGCTGACCTGGCGCTTGTCGCGCGTCAGGATCACCCGTGTAGTTTCCGGCGCTAAGACCTCCAATAGCTGCTGCAACGTGCTGCCGTCGCCCGCTTCCTCGGCCCCTTCTACCACCACCAACGCCTGGCGACCCCGGCAAGCAGTGACTGCGCGCTCGCGAGCTGCCTGCGTGGTGGGCAACGACGCGTCAAAGGCGTCGGCCAGAAGATGCCATACGGGCTCCAGAGACGTGAACTTAAGTCGATAAAGATGGAGCAGCACGACGCCATCGGGGTAAGGGGTTGCCGAGAGATGATCCGGATTGTCCCCGACAACCGCGCGTATCGCTTCGGCGGCCAGCGCGGTCTTGCCCATGCCCGCGGGACCCCAGATGTCCACGTGCTCCCGGCGCTTGAGCCGAGCCACAAGTTCCGCCAGCAGTGCCACGCGGCCGAATAATCTTCCCGCAAGTGCACGGTCTGGTAACTGAAACGGCGGACGCAGGGCGCGCTGTTTCACCAACTCCTCAACCCGATCAAACCGGTCGTGTAACTTGTCTACCTTGGTGTCGATTACATGCGTTGTCTCACGAATATCTTCGAGAAACTCCGTGACCCCGGTAAGGGCGACGTCGAAATTCTGCCGGAAGCCCTTCAAGTCGTCCCACACCCCAGTGAGTTTCTCGTCGAGAGCGGAGAACTTCTCTTCAAACTCTCTATAGGTGCTACCCAACTGCTGCGGCAGCGCGCTTTGCACGTCGAGTTCCCAGGCGATACGCGCTCGCTCGTTAGCAGGGTCTTTGAGTTCCTCCCGAAAGGCGAGCCGCAACAAATCCCACCACCCCTGCGGATGTTGCTCCATGTGCCGCTTCAGGCTCGGCGGCAGACCGTCCGGCGCCAAGGGCCGGAGATCGACAGCGCTTAATCTGGCCCGCCCCGGAATTCCGCGCACCGCACGATCGAGCGCGGCGACTTGCTGCCCGACCACCGTCTCGCGCAGCTGATCGGGGTCCGCGGCGGCAAAACATTCGCTGCCGGCTTTTACCAGCGTAGGCACCTCGGAAACCTCCGCGCCATACATGCGCACGAGATCGTCCACAGACATGGACTGCAAGTCATCGTAAGTTTGGGCAAATACGCGCCGGATACGGCACAGCGCCCTGATCTCCGGGTCTTTGCGTTCGCGGAGCCGGGATTGCATGCGCTCCAACAAGGGACCTCTGCCCGTGCGTAAGCCAAAGTCGTCGAGCAGCGCTTGATCGCACAACGACACGACCACCCGGCATTCGGCGCGACGCAGCGCGCGCAGCAGGTCGTGATTGTTTTCGCTGCCGCCTTGCACGAACAGCGCGGCGATATCCGGGATCTTATCGAGAACCGGCTTGCATACCCACCTGCCGCCTTCCCAAAGAAACGAGGCAGTGAGGTTACCGACAACCCCGCCGAGGAAGGCACTCCCGAGCAAGTTGCCGGTAGTGTAGAGGGCCATAAGGTCGAGAATCATAAGATTTTGGCCAATGCGACACGGGATCAGTAGGTATTAGGTATGAGGAAAAGGCACTTCCCCTTTTGGTCAAATGGAAAATTACTAAAGGACCAGTGAATAGTCAATCTTAATCCTGATTACACGGCTAATGACGGTTCTGCAAATCGTAGAGCTAGGGTATGGTAGCGAATTAACCGAAGAACGTTCCTTGGCTTAAACCTTATGCTTTTTTCTCGTCCAACGGGATACATTGCTCTCGGTTCCTGCATCGTCCATATACTCGCGCTGGGGCTTGCGGCAGCCGTACAACTGACTGCTGCCCAACCAGATGTGTCCCTCGTGAAAGTGGCGCTGCACTTCCAGCAGGCAGTCCTGCTCCCCCTGGGGAACCCTGGTGACGCTGGCGTTGGTACACCTCCGCCAGCGTCAGAACCGACACCATCTGTGACGCCCCCGCCACCTAAATCTTCGCCAAAGACTAAACCACGGTCGCCGCTTCCCGTAAC